>CAZEIN010000198.1:0-3404 GCA_964512425.1 uncultured Sulfurovum sp. | reverse complement strand
CGAAATGATCAAGGTTGATACTGTCGAAGGCAAGTATCTCGAAAAGGCTAAATAAAACACCCCCTCTGCATTTCTTTGGACAGATATAGAATCTGTCCCTACGTTTATCTTTCCTCTTTCTGAATGTGCTATAATTATCCTATCTATTTTTCCATACAAGGAGCAGATTATGGCAGCAGCACTGGTACTACTAGCAGAAGGATTTGAGGAGATAGAGGCAGTTTCTATCATTGATATATTGAGGCGTGGGGGCGTAGAGGTGCATAGTGCCTATCTCGAGAATGAGTGGGTGACAGGTGCAAACGGCATCACCATCCAAGCCAATATCTCACTCAAAATCGCTGCACCTGATGAGTATGACATGATCGTACTGCCGGGAGGCTGGGGCGGTACAAACCGTTTGGCAGAGAGCCCTCTCGCACAGACCGTCATCAAGCGTTTTGCCAGTGATGGGAAATGGGTGGCAGCCATGTGTGCGGCACCTTATGCACTGCATGTGGCTGGAGTTTTGAGTCAGAGATATACCTGCTACCCCTCCGTAGAAGAGCAGATTCGACCAGCAGATAGAGTAGCAGATGAAAAGGTCGTTATCGATGGCAAAGTCATCACATCACAAGGACCAGGTACGGCGATCTGTTTTGGATTAGAGATAGTCAAGCAGTTAGTGGGAGGAGAGAGCTATAATACTGTAAAAACAGGTACATTGAGCTTTTTTTGCTGAATATATAAAATTTAAAGTCCCGTAGGGTCAAAGAGGGCTATACTTATAGTTGCGAAATAGTGTCTATTGAGATACATGAGAATAGATGAACACTATAGAGCCAAATCAACTTTCACAAAGGCGAGTGATACAATGCAGACAGAAACGTATGAAGTTCTGATCATCGGTGGAGGCATCTCGGGGGCTGCCCTCTTTTACGAGTTAAGTTATTATACGGACTTAACTAGTGTTGCACTTTTAGAAAAATATTCTGAGGTTTCAACACTCAATTCCAATGCTACAGCAAATTCTCAAACCATTCACTGTGGTGATATTGAGACAAATTATACGCTAGACAAAGCGAAGCATGTACAAAAAACCGCAAAAATGATAGAGAAGTACTGTTTGCAGTATGGCTATGAGAACAAAATTATGTTCAAGCATCAAAAAATGGCTATAGGTATTGGCTATGATGAGTGTCGCTTTATGACAAAGCGTTACGAAGAATTTAAGTCTCTCTACCCTTATTTGGAGCTTTACAACAAAGAAGATCTTGAAAAGATAGAGCCAGCACTTATTTTTGACGAAAAAGGGCATGGCAGAAATGAGGAGATAGTAGGAGTAGGTGCAAAAGACCAGTATACGACCGCCAACTTCAAGGCATTAAGTGATACTTTTATTGACAATGCAAAAAAGAATGAAGCCATGCAAACAGATGTCTTTTTTAATGCACAAGTAACCAAGATAGAGAAAAAAGATGGCATTTTCCATGTCGAGACCAAAGATGGCAAACAATACCAAGCCAAAATGGTCGTTGCCAATGCAGGTGCCCATAGTCTATTTTTGGCACATCAGATGGGGTACGGACATGATTATGGACAGCTACCCATGGCAGGCAGTTTCTACAAAGCCCATAAGCGCATCCTCGTAGGAAAAGTTTATATGGTACAAAACCCAAAATTACCTTTTGCTGCATTACATGGAGACCCAGATATTACACTAGATGACCATACGCGATTTGGTCCTACCGCCTTGGTTTTGCCAAAACTAGAGCGCTATAGAGGTGGCACCTATCTGGATTTCTTCAAGACACTACGTCTGGATAAGAATATTATCAAAATCTTTTATGATCTCCTAAAAGACAGCGATATCCGTAACTATATCTTGAGAAACTTTCTCTTTGAGATTCCTTATCTCGGGAAGCGGGCATTTTTGAGAGATGCCAGAAAAATCATTCCCTCTCTACAGGTAGGTGATATTGAGTATGCCAAAGGCTTTGGTGGTATTAGAGGACAGATTCTAGACAAAAAAAGCCAGAAACTTATGTTGGGCGAAGCTTCTATTGATACAGGAGAAGGTATCATTTTCAATATGACACCGTCCCCTGGAGCCACATCATGCTTGGGTAATGCCCAACGAGATGTGAAAAAGATTTGTACCTATTTAGATAAAGTATTTGATGAGGCACAATTTGACCAAGATTTAGTCGAGGAGAACAAAGATGCGTAAGTTACTGTATATAACCGACCAAGAAGAATATAGTGATAATGGTACTATTTCATCACTATTTGATAACCATCTCAAAAAATACTGGGATGTAGATATTGTATTTATTACAAAGTACAAGCATAGTTTCCAGCGAAAAGGAAATCATTTAATTGTCCCTGAAAAGGATCGTAATCAGATTATCACCTATTTAAGTACAGGTAGTGACCCTTCTCAATACGATTTTGTCATCGTACGTAATAAAAAAGATGTATTAGCAAATGTACTCAAGCATAAAGATGAGTTTGGCTACAAAGTAGGGTATAGAATATCTTATCCTAAAAAACATCATGCCTTAGAAACAACCAAAGGGTATTCGCCTGCTGCTGTCTATAAAAGACTGCTTTATAAACGCAAGATTTCAGAAAGAGACCATTTGGTCAATCAGTGTGATCTTTTCTTGCCATCCTCTCCTGAGGCACACCAAGAATTCTACCCCCATATTCGTACTAAATCCTTTCCTATTTGGGTAGGGTTAGACCCTGATACCATCAAGCATCATGAGTTTACAGATGCACCAAAAACCATTTTTGTGCATGCCGGTTCTATTGGCCCATTACGTAGTTTTGATGTCGTTTTAGATGCTTTTGAAGCGATCAAAGAAGATGAATGGCATCTCAATATCATTACCAAGAAAAAAGACTATATCAATACACTCATGCGCCTATATCCTACAATCAAAAATAGGATTACGATTCATGAAGCCGTCTATACAATAGAAGAGCTTAGAGAGGAAATCAATAAAAGTGATGTGGGAATATCACTACTACCACACCTAAACTTTTTTGATACAGTGGTTGCGGACAAGGTAATCAGCTACTATGATTGTGCTATTCCCACATTGATGACAAGTAATAGCAAAAACCATGCTATCTTTGCAGAGGATGAGGCTTTCTTTTCAGAGTTTGATACGCAAGAGATCACCCAGTCACTCAAGGCATTACTATCGATACCAAGAGAGAAACTCAGTGAAGTGGGAAACAACGGACAAGCAAAACTCCTCAAGCTAAAGCGAAATTATAAAATACTTGCCCATGATTTGGCCGAGACCATGGATGCATTGGTGGAAAATAAATAGCACCTTTCTCTAATGGCTCTCTCAATATAGATAGGAGAGGATAAAAATTGAAACTCCTATCTTTCTATTGCATAGTTTGGG
>CAZEIN010000197.1:0-2024 GCA_964512425.1 uncultured Sulfurovum sp. | reverse complement strand
AGATTTATAGACTCATGGAGGTCAAAGCAAATAAGATACCTTACCTGTTGTAGTGCCTACTTTTTTAGAGAAACCTCGTGTTTACGGGGTTTGGCTTGGGTTGATAGGTGAAGTCAGGGGGTTTTATCGGTTTATGGGCAGGGATTGTCAAGATATAGTCTATATCAGGGTGCTTCACATTCAAATGGTCACCTTTTCCCCAAACATATTCTAGTCCAAATTTATCAAGTATCTTTCTAATCATTGAGATATTGGTATCTCTTGGATTGTTTCGCAACTTCTCAATAAGTTTGTCTATTTTGCTCATTTCTATTCTACCTCTAATAAGTTTAATACACACTTAATACGTATTGCATCAAATAATATTGTCAGCATTTTAACATAAAAAAATGAATTTTGTTTAACCTGAAAGTTTTCTGCTCCATCAGTATGCTCCCTGCCTATGCCCAAATTCCGAAATAGAATTCTTTGAATGTGTGCCATGCTCGTATTTAAGGGGTCAGTGTAAGATTTGAGTCACACAAGGTTCGATGATGGTTTTACGCGAAGCCCTTGAATGCGATGATAGTGCATAGTCATGAATTTCTATTTCGGGATTTGGGTAAACCACTTCAAGCTCACCTTTGAGCTTGTTGATATTGGTACCAAAAAATGGATTACTGCGTAGCTGTGGATAGATAATATTTTTGATTTTTTCATAGAGTTTTGTATCTAGTTTTTTGAGGTTTTTTCGAAACTCTTTCGTCTCTGCTATCTCAAAGTCATACAACGGTATAGTCTCCTGCTCTAGCCTCAGCCATCCCTTGTTTCAGGCTCTTTATCGTGCTTTCGTCATGGAGTATCTCACTCATCTCACTGCTATCCGCATACTGTGAGGAGGGGAGATACTGGATCGTTGCATACTCTATAAAGTTTGAGATATTTCTCTTGGCTCCATGTGATGCCAGCTTGATCATACGGTAGACATCATCCTCTACTCTTAGTGTGAGTGTTTTCATCTTCTTGACCTTTGAACCCAAATTATGTTCATTTTTATTCATTATGTCAAGGTGCTCATTCCTTGGCTATACCCCACCAAACTCCCTCTTGTTCCTAGGTTTTAAAAAGAGTTCCTTGAACCGACTATTGGCAAAGGCTTCGATCTCGTCTTGGAGTTGGCGGTAGTTGGTGATGAACTCTTGGGCTACGGGGGTGAGACTAACCTCTTCGGTGCTCCACTCCTGTGAACCATGTACCAGCACATCATCAAGATTTTTACGTAGCTCCTCGATATGTGACCATGCTTTTTGGATAGTCATGCCCAGCACCTCTGCGGCCTTGGTCAGTGAACCATACTCTGCGATGAGCTCTAGGAGTTCTGTTTTGCCTTTGCCAAAGAGGCGGGTTTTGTCTTGGTTTTCGATCCATGTCTTACTCTTGACATAGAGGCGGGTACGCTTCTTGGCAGTGAAGCAACCCAGCTGACAGTAGAGTACATCCATCTCTCCTCGTTTGATCGCAGTACGGACGGATTTGAGGTTGGATTTTTTGGCGAGCTCTCTGGCGGCTTGGCAGTAGATACGTTTTTGCGAATCACAAGCCTGCTCTAGATCTGTGAGCACTTCATGCCTGAGATTACCCATTGGCTGAGAGCCAAACTGTCCTAGATCACAAGCAGAGATACGTACTCCCAGCTCCTTGGCTTTATCGCCTACCTCGATAGGCTTTGCCCTGAGTTTTCGTGCGATTTTAAATGCGTTGCTACAGCTGAGTTTCCCATCGTCACTACGGTATCGCTCTATGAGTATCTCTAATCCGTTAGGGGTTTTTTCATTGACCTTTGGGGCATTCATGGTTTCTCCTCTAGTATAGCCCAAAAGAGAGATACCGCAGTATCCATCTCTTGGGCGATTACCCCATGACACGGTAGTGTCATGGGCATCAGATCATGGTGAGGATTGCTCCTCTTTTTTGATCAGTTTTTTATAGTAGCTGCTATGCATATGCTTGAGCTCATCTTCACTCTTGTATCCATCCAACATGCT
>CAZEIN010000196.1:0-2451 GCA_964512425.1 uncultured Sulfurovum sp. | reverse complement strand
TTTGTGGTGTTGATATGAGATATAAAATCGTTTTGTTACTTTTTTTAGGTATTTGGGCTTTAATGATAGGAAGACTTTATCAGATTAGTATTGAATCTGATATTTATTATAAAATATTGGCAAAAGAGAATATAGAACGCACAGAGTATATCAAACCAGTACGCGGTGAGATTGTAGATACCGATGGTAATTTTTTAGCTATTAATAGGATTGGTTTTTCACTCTCTATCAAGCCACATTTGAGCCGTACAAAAGGAGAATTATCAGAAGTGATTGATCTTGTACAAGAGGCTTTCCCTGATATCAATCGCACAGTAATGGAGAAAATATATAAGAAACATAGCTCTGCCTATAATCATAAATTTATTAAAGTGATCGATTTTGTTTCCTATGGTGATATGATGAGAGCCTATCCAAATCTGAGTATCAACCCCCATATTCGTATCGATGCACAGACCAGGCGACATTATCCCTACGGACAGTATGCTGCCCATATTGTTGGTTATACTGGGCGTTCTAATAAAAAAGAGAATGACAAAGATCCTGTTACAAAAGCAGTAGGAATAGTCGGTAAAAGTGGATTAGAAAAGTACTACAATACACTGCTAGAGGGGGAGCTTGGCAAAGTAGTGACCAAAGTAAATGCGAGAAATAAGGCTTTAGAGACCCTAGAGAAAATTGATCCCATTAGCAATAGAAACCTTATACTCAATTTGGACATGAAATTACAAAAATATATTCATCTTCTACTCAAGAAGAAAGAGGCTATTGTGGTCGTAATGAAAACCACAGGAGAAGTGTTGTCTGCGGTGAGTAATCCTAGCTATGATCCCAATCTTTTTGTAGATGGTATTAGTGTCAAAAACTGGAAAGCGCTTCAGCAAAACCTAGGGCATCCCTTCACCAATAAGTTTGTGCATGCTGTCTACCCCCCAGGGTCTGTGATTAAAATGGGTATTGCTTTGGCAACTTCAAAGTATGGCAAAGGTGTCTTGGAGAGAGAGGAAAAGTGTACAGGGTTTATCAACATCGGTAAAAGCAAACATAAATTCCGATGTTGGTCCAAATGGGGACATGGTAAGGTAGAGCTAAGACGCTCTATCAGAGAGAGTTGTGATGTATTTTACTATAACAAAAGTCTGGAAGTTGGTATAGATAATATAGCAAAAACGCTCAAAAGTATTGGTTTGGGTGTTAAAACAGGTGTTGATCTCCCCTCTGAATACAATGGGATTATCCCTGATAAAGCATGGAAGAAAAAACGCTATGGATTACCATGGTATATGGGAGAGACAGTGATTGCCGCTATAGGGCAGGGGTATGATAATATCACCCCTATGCAAGTTGCAAGATATACGGCATTTTTGGCAACTGGGAAGCTGGTGACCCCCATGTTTGCAAAAAAAATTAATGGTAATCCTGTTGAAATTTTATCCAAGCGCATTCACTTTAATGCCAGACATTTCAAAGAGATCCGTCTAGGGATGTATGATGTCTGTAATGTGAAGTCTGGGACAGCCTATAAGGCAATGCACGAGTTACCCATAGTTGTTGCCGGGAAAACAGGAACAGCGCAAGTGGTCTCTATCCCCCAGGATATCAAAAAGAGAGCCAAGGAGGAGGATTTGGCATACTTTAAGCGCTCACATGCATGGATTACTTCTTATGCACCCTTTAAAAAACCAGAGTATGTAGTGACAGTGATGCTAGAGCATGGTGCACACGGTGGTAGTAGTGCGGGACCTGTGGCTGCTGATATTTATAATTGGCTCTACTATCATGGGTATTTCAAAAAGCATCCACTAGAAAAAGTCCAAGCAGAACTCAAGGTATTGCAAGAAGAGAGCAATACCACTAAGGCTGTGTCACACTAGCTCAAATCGTTTTAGGGCTCTATTTTTTACCACTTGCGTATAGCTTCCAATCACGCCATTCATAGAGATATAGATACCAGGGTTAGGATTGGATTGTAGATATCCGTATGCCATAGCAACATTGGCAGTTGCTTCGACCTTGTCTACACGGTAGGGAATCATCGCCCCTGTAAATACAATACGTTTGGAGAGGTTTGTTTCAGCAATCATTTGGGCAGTTAGATCCATCGTATCTGTACCATGTATCACGATGATATCATCTATTGGGCTCTGCTTGATAGTCTCTAGAAGTATTTCTCTGTCTTGCTCATCTATATAGAGTGAATCTTTATTGATAATAGTGAGTATCTCAAAATCACAACGCCACTTATTGGCTATTTCAGTGAGTGTACTGGCATTGGTATCTATGGCAATTTCTCCTGTCTCTGGACTATAGTGTTTGTTAAACGTCCCACCTGTGGAGATAAAGAGTATTTTTTTCATCATTTTTCCTTTGCTTCTTTGTATTCAATGGCAATTGTGGTAAAATACAAAATTATTTTACAAAAGGATTATAGCATGATTATGAAAGGCAAAA
>CAZEIN010000195.1:0-2433 GCA_964512425.1 uncultured Sulfurovum sp. | reverse complement strand
AAAATAGATTTCTATCTACACTATCCAATTTTATAACCAAAAAATACTATAATAAGACAGAGCCATAGAGGAGGCATACATGCATACTCTACTTGTTATAGATGATAAAAATGACATTTTAGATTTGGCTGAAGATGCATTGGTAAATGCAGGCTATGATGTTATCGGTTGCCTCCATACCTCTACTGTCAAACAAGTCCTAGCCGACGAACCCATCGACCTAATCATTATGGATCGCAATCTCGCAGGGATAGAAGGCAGTGCCTTTATGCAGTATTTGCGTGATGAAGGATATACACAGCCTGTCATATACTTCTCTTCCGACGACTCTGACAAGAGTATATCAAAAGGCTTTTCCCAAGGCAGAGATAGCTATATCTCCCAGCCACTTCACCTCGAACTTCTCATAGATCGCGTCAATGCCATCATCAAACGTGATATCAATCAAACAGAGATATTTACCCACAGAGATATCTGCTACCACACTAACAATAAAAAGCTTTTTATAGATAGAGAAGAGATTGCCTTGACACCACTAGAGCGTAACCTGCTACTGGAGTTTATGCACCATCCCCATATGCTGATAGATCGACATACACTGCTAGATCGTGTCTGGGAAGATGCAGAGCATACCAAATCCAAAACTGTCAATGTCGCTATCAAACGGCTCAAAGAGAAAATTGATCCTACTGGAGACAAAGCATATATCAAATCCATTCGCGGTGCAGGATATATTTTATGTTAGCATATTTCGGATTGATAGCTGAGTAGTGGCTTCACACTTCTTTTCATACTAAAACCCAAATCCCGAAATAGGATTCTTTGAATGTGTGACATGCTCGTATTCGAGGGTTTTGTGTAAAATTTGAGTCGCACCCATAGGTTCGGCGATGGTTTTACGCAAAGTCCTCGGATGCGATGATGGTGTACAGTCATGAATTTCTATTTCGGGATTTGGGCAAAACAAGTGTGACACTCTACAGTTTATTTCTGCTATACTTTTCCATTCAATTTTCGGAGGCTTTTATGGAGATACATTATGTGATAGACACATTTTTCTCGATTTTTACGATGGTACTGATTATTTTGATGGTACCAGGATTTGCAATGCTCGAAGCTGGGTTGGTACGCACCAAAAATGTCACTTCTGTACTCACGGTCAATGTCATGATTTATGCATTGGCATCGATGTCCTTTCTACTGATTGGATATACCTATGCATTTGGTGGCTGGGATCACCAAGATGGCATTAACAAATATGCTTTTTTCCTATTCCAGATGGCATTTGTAGGCAAGGTAGTCAACATCATGAGTGGAGGCGTCAGTGAGCGATCTCGCATTTTGCCACTGGCACTCTTTACGATTGTGGTAGGAGCATTTCTCTATCCTACCATTGTCAATATCACTTGGGGGGCAAACTTCCTAGAGGGTACGATGTTTGATATCTCAGCGATGCATGACCTCGCAGGCTCTACTGTCATTCACTCTACAGGTGGCTGGGCTCTACTGGCTGCGATTCTCATCATGGGGCCTCGCCGTGGAAGATACAAGAAAAATGGGGCCATCCAAGTCATTCCTGCCTCCAATATTCCACTCGTTACCCTAGGTGCATTCCTACTCTGGATCGGTTGGTTTGGATTCAATGGTGGCTCGGTAGGGGCGATCTCTTCTAGAGAAAATGCTGATGCAGTGGCACTCACTATCATGAACACCAACACCGCAGGATTGGCAGGAGCGATTATCGGGTGGCTACTCACCTACTTCCGTTATAAGAAATTCGATATTACTATGATTCTCAACGGTGCATTGGGTGGACTCGTAGCGATTACTGCGGGGCCTGATCTCTATGGTATCTATACGCCGATTCTCATCGGTGCCATTGGTGGTACTCTGGTGGTACTCTTTGTACCTATTTTTGACAAGCTTCGCATGGATGACCCTGTCGGCGCACTCTCGGTGCATCTGGTTAATGGTATCTGGGGGACACTAGCCGTAGGTATTTTTGCTGCAGATGTGAGCTTTATGACCCAATTCAAAGGCATTATTGTCGTAGGTGCTATTGTTTTTCCACTGGCTTACGCTATAATTTTCATGATCAACAAGTTCTTCTCTCTGAGAGCTGGCGATGATGAGCAACAAGAGGGTATCGACTATGTTGAGTGTGGTATGGAAGCATACCCAGAATTTAAACGAAGTATCTAAAGGAATAGACCATGAAAAAAATCGAAGCGATTATCAAGCCATTTAAATTGGAAGATGTCAAGGAAGCACTCATAGAGGCAGGTATCGAAGGTATGACTATCTCAGAGGTCAAAGGCTATGGACGACAGGCAGGGCACTCAGAGCTCTATAGAGGAGCAGAGTATGTTGTAGAGTTTATCCCTAAAGTCAAAATAGAGATTGCAGTAAGCAACAGTAAATATGCAGACGCTG
>CAZEIN010000194.1:0-1524 GCA_964512425.1 uncultured Sulfurovum sp. | reverse complement strand
TTTTTTCAGCTTTTTTTATACTCCCCTCCCAATTTGAACCAATTTCTGCTACGATAGTTACTTTCCGAAAATTCTCTTGGTGATAGGCTTCATTGTCATGGAGCTTCATATAGACACCAGTAACCTCATAGCCCTCACGCTGAAGGAGCACTGCTGTGACAGTTGAATCTACACCACCACTCATGCCAAGCAATATCTTTTTACTCATATATATCTCTTTTGGATTTGAAGTGCATAGTTCCCTCCCGCTTGAATCAGGGATGCCATTGCGACGAGTTTTTGTCTGGAAAACAACAAAATACTGCTGAGTGACTCCACAGGGAGCTCCACTAACTTTCCTACTTCAAAATCACTCTTGGGTAGTGTAGCTATTCTTGTTTCTAGTAGTGTATATTTTGGCTCTGCTTTACCCAGGTTATCTATGCGCTCCTTGGCTGAGATGACCACGATCTCTCTGCCCATAGCCCTCCCTAGTTGTGCTTGGCCGACGATGCCGTCTTTGCGGTAGATATAGAGCTGAGGAAGCTTTTTGCCCAAGACAATACTATCTCCAATCTCCAATGCTTTGAGCTCGCTTTTTTTGATCATCAGAGGTTCAAAAGAGAGCAGATGCAACTTGGGGTTGTGACTACGTAGTATCGCTTGGCTGAGCCCATTTGCTTGTAGATTATACATGGAGTTCACCTACAAAACGATCCATCAACTTCTCCTTGGTTGCTACCTCTAGGTCATCTGGTACATGCTGACCACTGGAGATATAGCTCACAGGTATACGTTTTTCGATCAAAAAGCCAAACATCTCACCCACACGCTTGGTCTCATCAAACTTGGTCAAGATCGCACTGTCGATATCTAAAAAGGAGAAATGCTCATAAATATCCATAATATCCTCACGTTTGGCTGTCGCAGAGATGACCAGTGCCGTCTCAATCACATGTGCCTCTGTGCTTTTGAGGAACTCTATGGTCTTGATCAGCTTACCCGTGTCATAGGGAGAGATGCCTGCTGTATCGATCAGCACCACATCATAGCCATGCAACCGCATCAACACACCAGAGAATGCCGCTACGCTCTCTACTTTGATATGATTGATCTGCATCTGGCTGGCATAATGCTCTAGCTGTTCATACGCCCCTACCCTAAACGTATCGAGGTTGACCAATGCTACTTTGAGTGGACGCTCCAGCAGGAGTGCAAATCGGGCTGCTAGCTTGGCTATGGTAGTGGTTTTCCCTACACCAGTAGAGCCTATGAGCATCATCATTTTATGCCCCTCTATCCGCTCTGGTTTGACAGAGAGTTTTTCATCAATCTCATCCAAGACATAGGAGAGGATCAACTGCTCATCCTCAGCCACACTGGTGCCCCTGACTGCATCCAGTACGCTGTCAATCCATACTTCACTCAGACCCTTTTGAAGCATGAGTGCTTTGACACCCTCTAGATAGTCTTCATTCTGTGAGGCAACACCCATGAGGCTCTTCATCTGTTCTATCTGGGATTTTAGCTCTCCAATCTCTTGTG
>CAZEIN010000193.1:0-3231 GCA_964512425.1 uncultured Sulfurovum sp. | reverse complement strand
TGGAGGATAACAATACTATTATACCAAATCCAAATTCAATAATATAGCCCAAAGAAAATACTCGCAAGCATCTGAAAAATATATAGAATTTGAATTAGATATAGCTAGTAATACATTCTATACATTTCACAGCAAATCACGATGATGCTCCCTGAAGTATACTATTGTATTTTGATTTGGTATTACATGAGGAGATGGGTTAATATGTAAAAAAGATCTTTTTTACCAACATCACCAAAATCACAAAATAGAGTACGATCAATGATCTTTTGTGGCGAGTATCATGGACTGCATCCTTGAGTTTGATCCCAATAATCACTCCAAATATTGCAGCAATCGATACAGCCATCGCTTCTGACAGACCCAGTGACAAAGAATCAAACGTCCCAGCATAGAGCTTGTATCCCAACCCTGACAAGGAAGAAAATACTACAAAAAAGAGCCCTGCTGTAGCTGCTTTCTTGGTTGAAAAGTGAAGAAACCCTACGAGAATCGGTGTCAGCATAATCGAACCACCAACCCCTAGCATCATGGCAATAATTCCAATAAAAAATCCAATCACAAAGAGCAATCCAGAGGAGAAGCTACCTTCCTCCTGATCAGGGTGTTTTTTCTTGCTAAAGAGAATACGAATAATAGCAAATAACACCAGAGCCAAAAAGATATAAGAAAGCATCTCTTTGGAGAGTAGATCTGTAAACCTCGCACCGATCATGCCCCCCGCGAGCCCTCCTACGCCTACCCAAATACCCTCATTGAACTGCAATACCCCTTTGCGATGGTTGAGATAAGAGCCATAGACAGAGCTAAACACCATCTGCACGACAGAGATACCTATCGCACTCTTGATATCCACTCCGATGGAGAGTAGCATCGGGACGAGTATCATCCCGCCTCCTACGCCAAAGAATCCCGAAATAGCCCCGACAAATAGCCCGACAAATACCAATCCTATAATCATCGATATACTCCCAAAGTAAAAATGGATTATCCCAAATCCAGAAATAAAATTCTTTGAATATGTGCTATGCTCGTATTTGAGGGGTTTGTGTAAAAATTGAGTCGCACCCGTAGGTTCGATGATGGTTTTACGCGAAGCCCTTGAATGCAATGATAGTGCATAGTCATGAATTTTTATTTCGGGATTTGGGATTATACCACATTAACTGCTTTTCTGTATAATAAGCTTATGAAAAAATTCCTACTCACCATCGCACTGCTCCCCTATCTGCTACTGGCTGGTTACAGCTCACATATCTCTTCTATCTCCCCTGTTGTTAAAAAGCGTATGCTCACAGGTGCCTCATGGCGAAAGGGCTGTCCTGTACCACTCTCCCAGCTTCGCTACCTGAGTATGACCTATAGAGGGTTTGATGGGCGAGACCATAGTGGTGAGATGATCGTACACCAAAGCGTCGCTAGAGAAGTGACACAGATATTTGGCAAACTATATGTCTCCAAATATCCTATCAAAAAGATGAGGCTAGTGAGTGATTATAGTGCCAGTGATTTTCGCTCAATCGAGGCTGATAACACCTCTGCATTTAACTGCCGACCTGTTACAGGAGGCAAAAAATGGTCACGACACTCCTATGGCAAAGCCATCGATATCAATCCTATCGAGAACCCTTATATCTCCAGAAGCGGGAGGATCTCCCATAAAAAATCACTCCAATTTAGAAAAAGGAATCACCGCATAACAAAAGCCACCATACTCAAAAGTGACCTCATAGTCAAACTATTTAAAGCAAGAGGATGGCGTTGGGGTGGAGACTGGAATAGTATCAAAGACTATCAACATTTTGATAAGCGATAGGGCTCTCATCTATGCTAGACTCCACTAAGATATCTTGGGCGGGGAGTGCTAGCTCTAACTCTGACTCATCGATGATGGCGATAATCTTTTTGATCACATCCTGCTTGACCCCAAGCCACTCCTCCCAATTGACCGAGATAGAAAAGGCATAGATCAAAATATTCATCGAGTAGCTGTCGATATGATCCAGATAGACCATCAGTGTACTTCGTACCCCCAATGTATCCTTGGTATTAAACAGTCCATTGTCATAAGTCTGCTTCATTTTGATGAGATACTTGAGTTTGTTGTCATTGACGATATCGGGGTGTTGTTCTACCATCTCTCGTATCTCAAAGAGCACCCTATCGATCTCGGCAGTATCATAGGTGTATTTGAGTTTGAGCTGAAACTTGATCCGTCTACCAATGATACGTTTGGACCAGTTTTTGATATAGCCTGATGCCAGTTTAGAGTTGGGGATGGTGACCAGTGCATTGTCAAACGTCCTGATACGGGTCGCTGCCAACCCAATCTCTGTCACAAAGCCCTGCACATCCTCTGTCTGTATCCAGTCACCTAGATTAAAGGCATTCTCCCCCACCAATCGAATCGAGTCAAAAAAATTGGTCAATGTGTCTTTTGCACTCAAGCCAATCACGATACCACCAATACCCAATGAGGTGATGAGTCCAGTGATATTGACCCCTATTTTGGAGAGAATAATCAGCACAACCACAAAAGCGATCACGATCTTGAGGATATTGAGGATGAGATTAAAAAGCTCACGTCTGACAGATTGCTGTTTTTCAATCCGCAAGGAGAGGGAGAGATAGAGCATGAACTTGAATATCTCATAAACCCACCATGCAAACATACCTGTATAGAGTACGAAGAAAAAGAGATCGATCCCACTCCCTGCACCAAAAATAGAGACTGAGACATTGAGCAATATGATACTAACCAGATACCTAAAGGGCTTGATTATTTTTTCTATACGATGAAAGAGCAGGCGATAGAGCAGCTCTTTTCTCTTTTTATAGAGTCTAAATTTGACAAATTTTCGTAGAGGTTTACGAAATAGCCAACTGAGTAGTACAATAATCAGTATAAGCACACTAAACAGTGCGATATGACCTGGTGTAGTATAGAGGTAAGCTGCTAGCTTGATAAGTTTATCAGATAGGTTTTGGTTGATGAGATTAATGAGATGTTCCATGTCTGTTATTGTAGCAGAAATAAGTCATGAATTGATAATATATCAGTCTATTACCCAAATCCCGAAATAGGATTCTTTGAATGTGTGACATGCTCGTATTCGAGGGTTTTGTGTAAAATTTGAGTCGCACCCATAGGTTCGGCGATGGTTTTACGCAAAGTCCTTGGATGCGATGATGGTGTACAGTCATGAATTTCTATTTCGGGATTTGGGTATT
>CAZEIN010000192.1:0-5845 GCA_964512425.1 uncultured Sulfurovum sp. | reverse complement strand
TTTTTTGTTGGTATATTTGACTGTCATAAACTTGAGAATCTCTTCGTTGATTCTGAGCTGTCTTTCAATCTCTGCGATAGCCACACCAGGTGCTTGGAAATAGGTTACTGTGTAGTAGCCTCTCTCGTTTTTCTCTACTGGGTATGCTAGTTTTCTCATGCCCATATCATCGGTAGCAACAATCGTTGCGTCTTGGGCAGTGATGCTGTCCTGGATCTTTGCGATCTGTGCTTTTGTCTCTTCGTCAGTCAATGTTGGCTTGAGAACAAAAAGTAATTCGTAGTGGTTCATTGGTTTCCTTTTGGTTTAATAGCCCATAGAAATGCGCATCAAGCGATACGTCCAAAAATGAGCAAGAATTTTGGAATCGCGATTATACCACAATGGTTTTTATAGATAGCTTTGGAGTTTGACCAGTATGCCGTAGAGCAGGCTCTCTTTGTCTATGCCGCCGCCCTTTTTGAGCCGTAGCTCAGACTGTATGAGGTGCTCATAGATTTTGAGCAAGGAGGCAGTTTTGACCCGTAGGGCGAGTTGGGCTTTTTGCTGTTCGATATGTTTGGGTAGGCGATAGCCGAGGATCTCTTGGGAGTTGGGCTCTCCATGTAGGCGGATATAGGCATGAAAGAGAAATATCTGTTGCACAAAAAACTGTGTCGATCTGAGAATAGAGAACTCATCTTCGCCAATATCCAGTAGCTTGGAGATGGTATCAACTACGGGCTTTTTGGCAAAGAGATCGATGAGGAGTTGCTCCATCGCTAGTGGTGCGGTAGAGTAGACGAGTCTATCGATATCACGGCTCTCTATTTTGCTGCCCAATATCGCCAGTTTATGGAGTTCATTGCTGCATAGAGCGAGGTTGTTGTTGAGTAATGTCATGAGATGACTGAGGGCATAGTGGTCGATATCTAACCCTATCTCTTGGGCTTTTTGCTGGAGCATGGCGATCCCATCACGGATATTGGCTTCAAAAAACCGTACCCAGACACCACCTTTTTTCTCAGTAAAACTACTCTGTAGACCCTTCGCATTGGCAGCTGTACCCTCAAAGAGAAAGAGCAGGTAGTTGTCACTGTTTTTGCGTGTAAGTTCTATGAGAATATCGAGCTCTTTTTTGGGGATTTTTTTCTCATGTCGAATCAGCAGAAAGTTTGTCCCCCCAAAGAGTGAACTCTGAGAGAGATATCCCTTGGCCTGTTCAAAGTGGTACTCATCATGATAGAGTGCCAGCAGGCTCTCAGAGGCATCGAGTTTTTTCCGATAAAGTTCCGTATAGTGATCGAGCAGGTACTCATTTTCCCCATAGAGCAGCACCGCACGAGGCAGCTCTTGACGCAGACGTTGATCAAATTCTCTTTGGTACATATCAAAAACTCCTCGGGTGTTTTTGGATGGAGAGTACCTCTAGATATATTCTCATGATACTTTTCTTCCTTGTTTGTGTAAGTCGTATGTCATTGTAGCAAAAAATGCTTTGTCTATGTAAGAAACTGTCACATTGTCATACTTCTATTTAGATTTGGCATTAGCTCTAGTGAAAATGGACACTACTCATGATGCCTCTTTCTCGATCGTTCGGGCTAAATATTTCTGTTCAATAACCTGCTGTAAAATAGCTTGGAGCACATTGACTACCACGCTGTTTCCAAATTGTCGATAGCAGACATTGGGTTTTTGGTGGAGTTTGAAATCATCGGGAAAACCTGTAATGCGGCGGCACTCTGCAGGAGAAAGTCGCCTGATCTTTCCATCTATGAGATAGAGTCCTGTTTTGGCACCTATGCCACCACCATAAGCAGAGAGAGTAATGGCGTGACCGTGTGGACTATAGATGCGCTCACCCTGTCCTCCTTTGTTAACGGTGCCGATTCTTACTGGCTTGAGAGGGTAGTTTCCAAACATATCAGGAACGACTGTTGTGGTTTCCTTGAGGAGTATGTCGTCTCTATGGATAATGAGGTGATTGTTATCCTGGTTTGTATCTAGGAAATCTGTCAGGGGCTTTGTATCATTTGAGCCTCTAGGAAAGGCAAAATCATGAATATCTAAATCTTTTCTAAAAGCAACCATAAAAATACGTTCTCTTTTTTGTGGTACACCAAAGTATGACGCGTTAAGCACTTGCGAGAAAAAGGTATAGCCTATCTCCTCTAGTGTAGATGTAACGATACGAAGCGTATTGCCATTGTCATGTTTTTCAAAATTTCTCACATTTTCCAAGAGTAGCATTTTGGGTTGGTGATGCTTGGCAATTCGGGCTACATCAAAAAAGAGCGTACCCCTACTGTCCTCAAAGCCTTTTTGCTTGCCAGAGATACTAAAGGCTTGACAAGGGAATCCTGCACAGATGATATCATGCTCAGGGATATTTTTGGCATCTATTTTAGTAATGTCTCCATGAGGTTTTATCCCATAGTTTTCTGCATAGGTCTCTTGACATGCTTGATCCCATTCTGAAGCAAACACGCATTGGGCTCCATAACTATCCATCGCCTGATGAAATCCTCCTATACCAGCAAAGAGGTCAATATAGCGGATATTTGTCATGCTTTTTATAGTTCCATCTCCTCTTTGCTGATCTTGTTGACCAGTTCAGTCATGATGATTGCCTGTGGGATGTTGACCTCGGTGATCATGACCCGTATTTTATCAAAAAGCATCACACTGTCGCCTTTGAGATGTACGGTGACGCCTTTGATGTCACCCAGCAGTACAGCTTTGGCACTCTCTCCTGCTTCGATGACTTCGGCTTCGAGGAAAGCACCTTTTTGGGTGGCTGCCCAGCGGGCAAATTTGCGGTCTCGGAAGTCCCATTCTGCCTTGGTGGCTTCTCGCTCTAGTTCGGAGACTCTGGCACAGAGTGGCTCGATATTGCGAAGCAGATAGTCCATCTCCTCATCCTCTCGTTGCAGTTGGGCTTTGATGAGACGGTGGAGTATCAGGTCTGCGTAGCGGCGAATGGGAGAGGTGAAGTGGCTGTAAAACGCAAACCCCAATCCAAAATGCCCGACATTGTGAGCACTGTAGCTGGCTTGGCGGAGGGATTTGATGATCATGGCATCTACTTCACTCGCCAACCCCATTTTGTCTGCTTCTGTCTGAATCGCACGGATCAGAGAGGGGCTATCCTCGTACTGCTCGACATAGAGTCCGATGGCTGCTAGCTCAGAGAGTAGGGCTTCGGTGCGGCTGAGCTGTGGGGGTTCATGGATCCTAAATATTCCATCTCCCTCGCCCTTGAAACGCTTGGCTGAGGCTTGGTTGGCTAGGAGCATGCACTCCTCGATGAGGGAGTGAGAGGGGGTGCCTGTCTCGATCTCTGTACTTTGGAGTAGTTGCTCCTTGGTTAGGCTGAGTCTGGTCTCCTCACTACGGAAATCAAAGCCACTCTTGAGCCGCTCATGGCGGAGTTTTTGGGTGATGCGATAGAGAGGATGTAGCCAACTCCAGAGCTGCTTGACGATGTCGGTTGCCTGTGTGCCTCCTGTCTCGATGAGGCGATCTACTTGATCGTAGTTAAAGCGATGCTTGGAGTGAATGATGGCTTCGAAAAAGCTCTCGGAGAGAGGTTTGAGCGTGTTTGGATCTAGTGTAATCTTGGCAACAAATGCCAGCCTGTCTACGTGTGGCTTGAGAGAGCAGAGATTTTCACTCAGTTCTCTGGGGAGCATGGGGAAGGATTTGTGAGGGAGATAGGTAGTGAATCCTCGCCTTTTCGCCTCTTTGTCGATATCGCAGAAAAAGGGTACATAGTGGCTCACATCAGCGATAGCGACATAGAGCGTATGTGCCTCTAGATCAAAATAGATCGCATCATCGAAGTCCTTGGCAGTGACGGGGTCGATGGTGCAAAAATCTAGCTCTCTGAGGTCTACTCTGCCTGTATGTTAAGATGCAGTGACCTCTGACTCGACCGCTTTTGCTGCTTCGATGCACACAGGAGGGAAGGCATCCTGGCGGTTGTAGAGTGCCAATGAGATCTTCTCATCGACTCTAGGATCATCTAGATGCCCAAAGACCTCTAGTACTTTGTCATCCTCCACATTGATTTTGAGTACGGTACCTAGCTTGAAGGCACTCAGATCCATCCCCTCCATCACTGCATGGGTAGGCTCACCTGTACGGATATTGAGGATAGAGAAGTGTCCTTGCTCATCTCTATGGGTATAGCCGATAGTAAAGAGATGGGCACGCTCAATCACCATGAGGACTTTGGCGGAGGCTCTGCCTCGTCTGGCGATGATACGCTTGGCGACCACGATATCATCACCGGCTGCACCGTTGAGATGATCTGGTTCCACGAGGAGGTCTCGCTGCTCTTTGGTGTGGGCTTCGATAAATCCTCTGCCGTCTTTGCCCAGATAGAGTCGTCCTGCACGGTAGAGAGAGCCCAGTCTCCAGAGACCCTCTGTCTCCTCTATGGCTCCTAGTTTCTGCAGGGCTTGAAAGGCATGATGGTTCTCTCGTTCGATATCGACAATGAGACAGCCATTGATGAGCTGGATAGCAAAAGCACTCATGCTCTGAAGCTTTGGGATTCAGAAGTAAATAGTAAATAGTAAATAGTAAATAGTTTTTTCATGGTGGTGATTATAGCAAAATTGACAAAAAATTGACTTTTTCAGGCTACAATAACCTATACCGATGAAAAGGAGACAGAGAAATGAAAATCAAAGTCTATGTTGCCAATGGCTACAGAATCATCAACGTCAGCGTACATGACAGTGTACAAATGATCTCCAAGCTTTTTAGCAGATGGGAGTATGTGCTATAGCTTTCTTAGCTCCTCCAACCTTTCTATCCTGGCCGCAGTGCTGGGGTGCGTGCTAAAGAGCTGTTTCATAGAGACGTCTCTACCCGTAAAAGGGTTGATGATGAACATGTGGGCAGTTTGAGGATCGGCATCTTGTAGTATGGTGCCTCTGGCGTAGTTGTCTAGCTTGGCTAGAGCAGTTTGTAGCCACTCTGGATGTCCTGTCATGCGGGCAGCGCCTTCATCTGCTAGAAATTCTCTGTTTCTGCTCACGGTCATCTGTATCACACTGGCAGCCATAGGCATGAGAATCATGAGACCTATTGTGATAATGGGGTTTTGTCTCTCTCTGTCTCCCCCACCAAAGAACATCCCGAAGTTTGCCAGCATAGCAATCGCTCCTGCAATCGTGGCAGCGACCGTACCGATGAGCATATCGTAGTGCTTGATATGACTAAGCTCATGGGCGATGACGGCTTCGACCTCTTGTTCATTGAGGAGATTGAGTAGTCCTTCGGTTACCGCTACTGCGGCATGCTCATAGTTTCTTCCCGTGGCGAAAGCATTGGGTTGTTGTTCGGGGATAACATAGAGGGCGGGCATGGGCAGCTCAGCTTTTTGTGTGAGTCGCTGTACGATCTCATAGAGTCCTGAGGCCGAGTTGGCATCCACAGGGATGGCATGGTAGTGTTTGAGCACCTGCGCATCACTGTAGTAGTAGGCATAAAAATTCATCCCCACAGCAGCGACAAAAGCGATGATCATCCCTGTTTGTCCAGCGATCATGCTGCCAAACCAGACAAACAGTAGTGTGAGACCTGTCATGAGAAAATAGGTTTTGAATTGTTCCATCGGTGTGTTCCTATTTGTTGATTTTATTGTTTAACCCAAATTATGCAATAGAATTGCCAAATATCCTGCTGATGCTTGGCTCATGGGTGTTTACAGCGTATCTGAGGTGCACCCAAAGGTGCATCGGTGCATACGCTGTGAATGCCCATGTGCCAATGATCTGTGGGAGATTGGTAATCTCTATCGCATATTTTGGGTTTAATGAGTATAAATCATAATAGGTTTTGTTAAACGGAA
>CAZEIN010000191.1:0-7584 GCA_964512425.1 uncultured Sulfurovum sp. | reverse complement strand
TTTTTGAAAGTATAGCAAAATATTGGGAATGAGGAGATTGGTAATCACCAGCAAATGAAGCAGAATGGAAAGAATGGGTTATAACTGCCTCGGATACTCTGCTTTCCTCTCGCTCAGCATTATAGCGTCCCCCAAGACCACAAAAGAACCTCGTCATTCCGTGATCGACACGGAATCCACAGCTCATAGAGTCTGATAGTGAGCCAAATCGTGGATCCTAAATCGAGTCCAGGATGACATGTTTATACTTTGTCCTCTCTCTCAAAATTCAATGCATTAGTGGTGATCACAGTATGTCTTGTTGGCTTAAGCCAAAAACTCACTAAAGTACTCCCGTATAACAGTTGTATCTATCTGTGTCTGCTCTGCTCTGAGATTGTGGGCTCTTTTGTAGAAGATATATTTTTCTACCATCCCCAATACACTGATTTTGTCATAGATAGCAAGAATCAGTTCACTATTTTTATGAAGCTCTTTTTGGTGCTTGACGAGAAATAGTTTATGAATATTCTCTACATCATCAATGGACTTTGCCTCTACATCAGAGGTGATAAAAAATGCTATCTCCTCGACAACAAATTGTGCATGAATATCCTCCGCCAATCGCTTGAGCAGGATGTTGATCTCTTTGCTCTGTTCAAAATTGTAGTCTGCATTTCTCAAATATCTATAGAGTTTTGGTTTACTTTTTCTCCAGTTGTAGAGTGTATTGATTTGCACTTCAAAATTTTGTGATATCTCTTTGTTACTTAGCATGTGTGCTCCTTTGTTTTGTTTCGTCTATAATAGAATAGGTACCCGTAGCAAATGCCACCAGTGTATCTTTGGCAAATATCTCAATCGTAGCAAATGCCGTACGCTTGGTGCGGTTCACTACTTTGGCTTCTGCCTTGAGTATTTCACCTATGGCTGGCTTTAGGTAGTTTATTTTGAGCTCGATGGTTACCGAGGTAAATCCAATATCTAGCTCAGAGATCACTGCATACCAGCCGCAATGATCTGCCAGTGTGGCAATAGCCCCACCATGCACAACACCCAGATGCTGTGTATGGTGAGGCCGAATCTCAAAAGCCAGCTGAGCATAGCCATCTCCTAGATCCATCAACTCTCCACCAATATACTCCAAAAAATCGATGTCCTTTGGAGTGAGGTCACTAAACTGCATCTTTTACCACCACGCCATCATCCTCTAGAAGCATTATGGCTTGCTCTATATCTGCATCAGCCACCTTGATGATAAATGCACCGATGTCATGGCTGTTGACCGTATAGGTATACTGGATATCAATCCCATCCAGCAGTGATACCACACGATTAAAGCAACCTACCTTGTCCAATATCTCGACGACAATCACGGGTGTGATTTTGACAGAGATGCCTTTGGACTCTAGCAGTGATTTGGTAGCTGAACTGTCTGCTACAATCATCCGAAGGATACCAAAATCTCCTGCCTCCACCAGATTGATCGTCTCGATAGAGACATCCGCATCTGCGAGGATCTGTGTCATTTCATGCAGTCTGCCTGTCTTGTTCTCCAAAAATATGGAGAGTTGGTTTACACGTTTACTCATCTATGCTTTCCTTTTGTCTATGACACGTACTGCCTTGCCTACACTACGCTCGATACTACGTGGCTCTACGAGTTTGACATTGGCATTGATATAGAGATTGTTTAGTAGGCTGGCTTGGATGCTTTTTTTGATACGCTCTAGCTCGCCTATACTGTCCATCATGATATCATCACTCACCTCTACGAGGATCTCTAGTTTATCTAGGTGTCCCTTTTTGTCTGCAATGATTTGATAGTTGAGCGTCACTCCCTCGGAGTTAGCAATCACATGCTCTACCTGTGAGGGGTAGATATTGACCCCATTGACGATCAGCATATCGTCTGCACGTCCTACGATACTCTCCATTCTCGCATGGGTTCTGCCACATTTGCAAGGCTCTTTGATGATAGAGGTGATATCACCTGTACGGTAGCGGATGATAGGCAATGCCTGCTTGGTCAGCGTCGTAATAACCAACTCTCCGCGCTCTCCGTCAGGGATTGTTTCGCCCGTTTTGGGATCAATGATCTCTGCGAGGAAATGATCCTCAAAGATATGCAGTAACTCACTGTGCTCACAGCTACAGCTCACACCTGGACCGATAATCTCACTCAGACCATAGACCTCATGGTATGCGATCCCCCATGCCCTAGAGACCTCTGCTTTGAGTCCTGAGCTAGTAGGCTCTGCTCCAAAAATACCTGCCTTGAGCTTGTAGTCTTTTTTGAAATCACTGCCTGCTTTGGCAGCGACCTCTGCCATATGCAGGGCAAAGGATGGCGTACATGCCAGTACTGTCGCACCAAAATCACGCATCAACATCAACTGTCTATCGGTAAATCCGCCACTGGCTGGTACGACCGTAGCCCCCACATGCTCTGCACCATAATGAAAGCCCAGTCCACCCGTAAACAGACCATAGCCATAGCCATTATGGACGACATCATTGGCATCCGCACCACTCATGGTATATACCCGTGCCATCACTTCACCCCAGACATCCATATCGTTTTGGTTATAGCCTACGACTGTGGGCTTGCCTGTTGTGCCACTGGAGCTATGCACACGTACCACCTCTGTCATAGGTACACAAAAGAGTCCAAACGGATAGTGATCTCGCAGATCCTGTTTTTTGGTAAAAGGGAGCTTTTTGACATCCTCTACACTCTTGATATCTTCGGGGAGAATACCTAGCTCATCAAATTTCTTTTTGTAGAATGGATTGATCGCATACACACGATTTGCCGTCTCTTTGAGTCTCTTTAGTTGGGTATCCTCTATCGCTTCTCTGGGGGCACTTTCAGCCTTGCTCCATATCATTTGCTCTTCTCCTTCTTTGCTTGTTTTATTATACTATAGAATTGTCAGCTAAATGTCAATTTTTATGATATAGTTATAGTGCTTTGGCATAAGCCATTGCCATGTCCAATATTTGGATATTCTGGTCTGCTACTTTGGCATTCATTTGGCGAATTGCCTGTTTGACTTCCTCTACAGGAAAAGGAAAGCTCTCTACACATGCCAATGCAGTGCCTAACATAAAGACATTGAGCCCCTGTATAGGAAACTCGTTATTGAGGGCTTTGGCATTGGCATCTGCGAGTGTGACCGCAAAGGGAAGCTCGGGAAAGGGCTTGTCTGCATTGCTCACGACTGCTGCGCCTGCTTTGAGTAGATGGAGATTACGCAAGGTCTCATTGGCATCTAGTCCTATGATGAGATCTGCTTGAGCATTATCGATCACGGGATTGGTAAAATCCCCTACCTTGATATCGCAACTCACCGCACCACCTCTCTGGCTCATCCCATGGTTTTCCGTACCCAAAAAGGGGATATTGCGATTGCCTGCACACAATGCCAATACTTTGACCAAAAAGACCACACCCTGACCACCAAATCCTGCTATGACTACTTGATATCTCATGCTTGTACCTTTGTTTTTTTCTTATCTACGATAAATGCATCGGTAGGACACACCACATCCAAACAGCCGCCACACCCTGCACAGAGGAATGGATCAATCTCAATCTTGCCCTCTGCATTGTATGCCATGGGAGGACATTTATAGACAGTCGCACACTGATCACATGCGACACAGAGCTCAGGGTCAACTTCTGCAAAAATACCTGGTACCCAGTCGTCTTTGCGTTCATTGTCTAGGATACAGAACTGTTTGACACGCACGACCAGTGGGCCTACCTGATCAGGAGAATCAAATTTCTCTTTGACGCTTTTCATAAAATCGATATTTTCTTGCATCTCATAGGAGTAGGTATGCTCTAGGCACTGAATCCCCATCCCCTCTACGATCTTGCCGATATCGATGGATTGATGGAATCGCTCTGGGGTGACTTGGCGTCCTGTCATCGCGATTGTAGAGTTATCCAGAATCACGAGGATAAACTTGTGACTCTGATAGACCGCATTGAGTAGCGGTGGGATACCAGAGTGGAAAAACGTTCCATCTCCAATCGTCGCTACGACAGTCTTGGTCGGATCAGCCAACGCAAATCCACTCGCCATCGACACGCTCGCTCCCATACAGAGGATAGAGTCGATCGCTCCCTGTGAGAGTGCCAGCGTATAACAACCGATATCACTAGGGTAGATCGATTTTTTCTTTTTGAATACCTTCATGATAGCATAGTAGATATCACGGTGTGGACAGCCAGGACAGAGTGCTGGTGGACGTGGTGGCACCTCAAAGCCCAGGTCTAGCTTGGGTACCTCATAGATATTGGCTCCCGTATAGAATCCCATGGAGAGCAATGCTTTGAGGATATGCTCTTTCTTCATCTCGTCAATCAGATGCATGGTGCCTGTGTTTTTACCATAGAGCTTGGGATCGGTGAGTTGCTCTTCGACACAAGGATAGGGCTCTTCGATCACCAACACCTGATCGTATCTGGCAAACTCTGCTCTGATCTGCTCTGCGGGGAGTGGATAGGGCATTTTGATTTTGACGATATCTGCCTTGAGACCCAGATCACCCAGTGTCTCTCTAGCAAAGGCATACCCTGTACCAGAGGCGAGTATGAGGAGTTTGCCTCCTTTGCATTGGGCAAACTCAGGGGCGAGGAGCGCTTCCCAGTTGTGCTGCTTGATCGCTTCGATACGATCGAGTACCTCGTGGCCTTGGCGGAGTCTACCATCTCGTGGTACGCCAGCCCAGCGGCTCACTTCTCGTTTGAACTCACCATGATTGGGGGTGAAATGTGTCTCGGCATCCATCTCGATGATTTCTCTGGCATGACAGACGCGCATCACGGGACGTATCATCACAGGAATCTCAAATCTCTCAGAGAGTGCTACGCCCTGCTTGACCATATCATAGGCGTCTTGGGGTGTGGCAGGATCGAGCACAGGGATGCGTGCAAACTTGGCAAAGACTCGGCTATCCTGCTCTGTCTGAGAAGAGTGAAAGCCCGGATCATCCGCAGCGATGAGCAGCATACCGCCAAGATTGCCAATATAGCTGGCAGACATCAATGCATCAGAGGCGACATTGAGCCCCACTTGCTTCATCGTCGCACAGGTACGTTTGCCTGCAATCGCTCCTGCATAAGCGACTTCAAAGCCTACCTTTTCATTGGTGCCCCACTCTGCATAGATAGGTAACGCCAGCTGTTTTTTAATCTTTTGTACCACGGAGAGTATCTCACTCGATGGCGTACCAGGATATCCTGAGACCATATCGACATTGGCATGCACCAACCCCCATGCAATGGCATCATTCCCCATTAGTGTCTGTTTCATTCACACTCCTTGTATATGATGGTACTATTTTACTCTATATTCCTTAGAATTAGTACAATTATTGAGAATACAAAAGAATATTTTGAGGAAAATGTAATTATTGGTAGCAGTTATGCATAGCATCCTTGGATGTTCGCAATTTCAACTCTCCTCCACCTAGCAACCATGCCCAATCAAGAACAAGGCTGACACAGAATTTTAAAATGCTCTTCAAATCCTTGGCTACTATAAAATATTTACATTCACGGTTGGCTCTACATAGAATGTCACTCCAGCTGTCCCAAAACTATATTCAACATAATCTATACCACCCACACTCACTGTATTTCCTGTAGCTGTAGCACCTGTGGCAGTAACTACATCATTGGCATCACCTACTACTTTGAGTGCATAAGGATTGGCTGCACCTGCCAGTGTATTGAGTGAAGAATTATCAACCACTAGCATGTTGGCCTTATTTGCACTGCTACTCAAGTGGATATAGGAGAGTCCTTCTGCATCATGCTGTGTGAGGTAGGTAGATAGATCCAATATATTGCCATTGGAATAGGAGACGATATAATCTATATGAGGATCACTAGGTACATTTGTATCTGCACTACGAAATGTCTCCTCTCCATATTTATTACGTGGTTGATCATAAATAATATTGATATTGTTATCCACACTACTATCATAGTCATACTCTGTCTTGATTGTTCTACCCTTGATATCCAACGTCGTATAGATAATCGTATCTACCGCCATATCATTATCCAAATCGCTATGGGTTTCTATCTTTTGTCCATAGAGATTATATACGTATGTATCTGCCCTATCGACAAATCCATCTGCATCATTGTCATATCTCAACATAAGTGTTTGTCCCGCAGAATTGTATGTATAGTATAGCTTACGGTCTAGTACACCATCATAATTAGTGTCATAATGCCGCTCAAGTACTTTACCATTGATATCTAATACATATGTTTCATTTTTATCAATATTGCCGTCTGCATCATTGTCTTGTGCCAAAGAGAGTGTTTGCCCTGCTATGTTACGCGTATAATGGTAAACTTTATCTATATGACTATCATTATTATCATCATACCTCGCCTCTACTATCTGTCCAAACTTGTTGTAGGTATAATAGATACTCCTGTCATTGGTACTTGGGTCTGTATAGTCATAATCTATTGCAATTCTATTGCCATCTGCATTATAACTATAAGACTCCATATGCTTCATTATTCCCGTATTATAGGGATCATAAGAAGAGTTCACTCTTCTGCCAGAAGAGAGATCAACAGTATAAACATATCGACGATCCACACTCCCATCAGCATCATAATCATACAATGATGCAATGACGTGACCGTACATATTATACCGAGTACTCACATTGGTATCTATCTGATAGTCTCCGTTGTAATCATAGAGCGTATCTGTTCTTTGACCTACTGCATTCAAATGATAGCTATCTATTCTATCTATCACACCATCCATATTGTAATCATAGCTGGCTGAGAGCTTTTGCCCTGCAGCATTGTATGTATAGGATTCATTTTTATCAACAATATGGTCATTGTTATAGTCAAATAATGCAGAAAGTACTCTGCCTTGTGCATTTAAAATATAGGTATATTGTCTCTCTACTGTTGTATCTGCATTATAATCATAAGCAATTGAGGTTCTATGTCCAGACCTATTCAAGGTATAACTATCTATACGATCTACTACACCATCATTATCATAGTCGTAATGAGTAGATATTTTACGTCCTGCAGCATCAAGAAGATAGCTTTCATTACGATCGATTACACCATCATTATCATAATCATAGAGTGTAGATATTCTATTTCCTCTAGAATCAAGTATATACTCATAAGACATATCTATCACCATATCATTATTATAGTCATATTTTGCACCTATATTTTTTCCTATATTATTGAAGGTATAGGTATATGTCCTATCTATATCTCCATTATTATCATAATCGTATGCCACTTTTGTTCTCTGTCCTAGATGGTTATAGGTATACGTATAAACTCTATCTATATTTCCATCCGTATCATAATCATACGATTCTTTTAATACACGTCCATTACTATCTCGTTCATAGTGGAGTATACGGTCTATCACGCCATCATTATCATAGTCAATAGCATTTTGAACCGATTGTCCTCTACTATTGAGTGTATAGGTATCTACTCTATCTACTGTGCCATCATTGTCATAGTCACAAGAAGTAGAGGTTCTTCGACCTACAGCATCGAGTGTATAGGTATCTGTGCGG
>CAZEIN010000190.1:0-1520 GCA_964512425.1 uncultured Sulfurovum sp. | reverse complement strand
AAGGTCAGAGTTCAAGGGTTCTACCATTGAACTCGGGGTAAGATAACTGTTCAGGGTGATGACCATCTCAAGAATGAGAGGAGAGTCCAATGAGCAGATTTCAAAAGCTGTCCCAAACAATATGGCACTGTCAATATCATAGTTTTCTCCTGATATTGTAATGCTAAGTATAGCAAAAAACCATATCTGTTTTTTCGTTTCAGGAGTTTAACGGTATTGCTAAATCATATCCAAAACAACTCTCATGGCATTAAGCAGTTTTTGATAACTCTCCTCATCCAGTACGCCTATCTTTTTAATAATTCGCGTATCTGAAACCGAACGGATATTGAGTGCATCAGCTGTAGATATTTTGGATAATCCATTTTGTTCATCTGGCGAGATTGGCACTAGCCAACTTTTGTTATCGTGACTCTCTTTGTATCCAATGAGTGGTACTACCACTTTAAGTGGTAAAACTCCTATATCATTGTTACTGACAACAATGCAAGGTCTGGCTTTTCTTATCTCTGCGCCTTTTGTAGGATTTAAATCAACAAGATATATATCTTTAGTATTCATTTAAATCCTCTTCAAAATCAGCCAACTCCAATAACTCTGGGTTTGTATTGTACTCATCTATCATCATCAAAGCTTCCTCTCTTAGCTGTTCTCTCTTTTTTTTAGCTACATATTCAGCAATAGCCGTCTGATAGATAGAATTCATAGACATCCCGATAGTCTCTTTTAGCTGTACCACTTCCTCTTTAAGCATCTGAGGTAAAAGCATCGTAACCTTTTCTACGCCATTTTTATCTTGAGCAGATACCATAATAAAACTCCTGTATTATTTGCCATATTATAACCAAGCCATAAAAAGATGTCAATCCAAACCATCACAACAGAAGCAGAGATCTGTAGGGTGCACACTCCTGTGCACCACTAAAAGTATGTGAATGATGTACTCGCTGATGCTTTCAGCGGTTTGGCAGGGTACGCATTCCTGCACACCGCACTCTTCTGAACGCTAAATAATAAATAACCTACTCTAAAGGGGCAGGTTTTCGTAACCTCTGGAAGAGGATACTATGCCTGCCACCTTAAAGGTACCAGGGTGACAACCTCTCTTTTTGTACTACCCTTTAAAACAGTCCACGCTGTTCATCTCTTCGTTCATTCTCTTCTTGATATTTTGCATACTTCCGAATCATCTCACCATCCAACCCTACTGTATCCACACAGTAGCCTCTTGACCAAAAATGGTTTCCCCAGTGTGGTTTCTGTCTTAACTTTTTGAACCGATTCAATATGATGTGCAAGTGCCTTGACATACATCTGCTCCTGCGCCTCTAAAAAATGTGAAAAATCATCAGACATCGTATAATCCTCAATACCCGATCTTCAAATCCTTATCATACGATATCTCGAACCGTACCTCTATAGTCTGTGTCTCGTGTGGTGCCAGTGAGGTGTTGATCTTGAGCTCTCCCTCTTTGAGCAGGTGGTAGTCGACTGTTTTGGTGCCGCCAACCGAGAGAAGT
>CAZEIN010000189.1:0-2734 GCA_964512425.1 uncultured Sulfurovum sp. | reverse complement strand
TGACCGATAACGGGTATGTCCATTTTGTCAAAGGGCTTGATACCTACTATCTGGGGACACGTTATCTGGTGATTGAGATAAAGGATGATGGAGTATGGCTGAAAACGATTTTGAAAGAGATCGCATTATACGGGAGTATTGCTTTTTTGGTCTTTATGCTTTTCGGTTTTTCCCTTGCCAAACTGTTTCTTAAGCCAATGCGTGATTCGATTATGCTTTTGGATCGTTTTATCAAAGATACCACCCATGAGCTCAATACGCCACTCTCTGCGATACTGACCAATATAGAGATGATAGACAGAACACAGATGGGTGACGCCAATGCCAAAAAACTAAACCGTATAGAGATCGGTGCTAGAACAGTCTCTACACTCTATGAGGATCTTAAATTTCTCACATTAGAGCGTGGTCGATCAGCCGAGGATATGCAGATTGAGCTACTCCCACTGCTTCAGAGTAGGCTAGAGTACTTTTCGCTCCAGATGCAGTCCAAGCAGATCACGTTGCAGCAGGATCTAGAGAGCGTGATGATGCAGGCGGACAAGAGGTTGATCGCTAGAGTGATTGACAATCTCCTCTCCAATGCGATCAAATATAACAAGCGTGCTGGTAGAATAGAGGTGAGATTGACCGAGGGTTCGTTAGTGATTTCTGATAGCGGCATAGGCATTCCCCAGGAAAAACTCAATGATATCTTTGAACGCTATAGTCGGTTCAACGAGAGTGAGGGGGGCTTTGGTATCGGTCTGAATATTGTCAAAATGATTGCGGAGCACTATGCGATGGAGATTGATGTGGTCTCTGAGCTGGGTGTAGGCACTACGGTGAGTATGAAATGGAGTCAGTGATGAAAAGTAACCTTTTGGGAAAGTATCTGCTTGTCGTTTTTCTATATACGGTTTCGTATATAGATGCCTCAGATGCCTTTGAACAGCATTGTGTGCCTTGCCACAAGCAGATGAATATCTCCCTGCAAAAGACATTTATGAAAGCACTGCTGGTCTACGGAGGCAAAGAGAATATGAAGGCAGGTCTGGCATATTATTTTAAAAATCCGCATATCAATACCTCAGTCATGGATGAGGAGTTTATCCAAAAGAATGGTATCAAGCAGCCTATAGAGATTGATCAGGAGCAGCTAGAGGAGGCATTGGATATCTACTGGAAACGCTATACCGTCATTGGAAAATTGCAATAAAAGAACTATATTTGTGATATCTACACAAATTTTTCACTTTGTTGTGATACAATACTTAATGATGAAAAAAACTCTGGTTTTGATGCTACTGTCAAGTGCTTCTCTTCTCATGGCGGATGCAGCTAGCGAGTATCGGCAGAAGTGTGCCAATTGTCATGGTGCCTATGCCAAACAGTCAGCTCTAGGCAAATCGTCATCTATCGCTGGCAAGAGAGCGAGTCGCATTGTCAAAGATCTCAAAGGCTACAAATCAGGCAGACTCAACAAAAACGGTATGGGTGGGTTGATGAAAGCCCAAGTCAAGCAGCTATCAGGCAAACAGATTCAGGCACTGGCAACTTATATTTCAACACTTCCCAAATAGATTTCCCTCTCCCTCTATATAAAAATACACACACGAAAAAAAATTCGCCAAAAATTGTCTGATTTCACGATAAATTCACTTTAGCTTGCTATAATTCATCTGTATCAATACAAAACACAAGGAGAATGATATGAAAAAAATTGCAATCGCTTCTGCTGCTTTGGTAGCATTAACATCTTTTGCTTCTGCTGAGGTAGCTGCTGCTGCATGTCTAGGATGCCATGGTCAAAAGTGGGAGAAAAAAGCTCTAGGTAAATCTAAGATTGTTTCCGAGATGACTCACGCTGACATCGCTACAGCACTCAAAGGCTACAAAGCTGGTACTTATGGTGGAGCTATGAAAGGTGTTATGAAAGGTCAGGTAGCAAAATACTCTGACGCTGATCTGGATGCATTCGCTCAAACTATCGGTAAGTAAAACCTTTGGTCGCCCTCTCTTGGGTGACTACCACGCTCTCACTTTTGTCATAAACTAACACAACTTTTGCTACAATAACCCCATATCATTTTGGAGCAGTAGCCATACACACCCTATTTCAAAACTTTTGCCGTAGATTTCCTTTTCTAGAAACAGAACAAGCAGTTGCGTACTTCTCTCTCTATGGTGGGATAGAGCAATCTATTGATCTCAATCTTTTTGAAGATTTGTCACTCTCTGTAGAGATTCATTGTGTACAGCAGTTTAGACAGACTGAGGCACTGATAAGCCCTACCTATCTACTCGAAGCCCCTTATCGAGATATTTTAACCGCAATAGCCAGAGGAGATGGTCGACTCTCCAACATCTACAGACGTGCAAAGATCGGCGAGGGTGCTGGCAGAGAGATTATCGATGACTTGATAGGGGTGGGAATCCTTCATCTGGAAGCTTCTAGACAAGCACCACTGCGAGCCCACCCCAAGCATCTGCTCAAAAAACAGCTTAGAGGATATCGCATCGAGGCAAAGGTACGGTTTGTCAAGCCTTTTTACCGCTTTTGGTTCGGGTTTGTCTCTCCTTTTAGGGAGAAGCTCCTATCTGGTAATGCTTTGCAATTTACCCAAAATTTTGAGCAGCATAAAGAGCGTGCCTATTCATTGGTCTTCGAACAACTCTCTGCCCAACTCCTGTCTCGTACCTATACAACGATTGACCCCATCATCAGTCAAGGTAGCTTTTGGGATCACCATAG
>CAZEIN010000188.1:0-5625 GCA_964512425.1 uncultured Sulfurovum sp. | reverse complement strand
GCATTGGAAGCTGTATCTGGTTTAGAAAAGAGAAACTCTCCATAGAGTACGCAGCCTGTACAGCCTGGATCACAGGTTTTTTTGAGTAGCCTGCACCACTCTTTATTGTCACCCTCTTTGGTCAAGTGTTGACATCCCCATCCACTACTCATGTTTATTCTCTTTGGCATTAAAAAAATACCGCTGTGCCTCTGCTTTGCTAGCAAAGGGCTGGAGACTATAGCTCTGTTTGTCAAATACTATCTCATAGACCTCCTCCGCACTGCTTTTGCCATAGGTCAAAGCAATGCGTAGTGCTAACGCCAGGTCTGCAGGGCTGGCATCTTTGTGGATGAGGGAGTAGGGGCCAGGTACAGGTAGGTGAATAGGCAGGTACTCTGGATGCTCCAATGCCTGCAATGCCTCATTGTCCTCTTGTTGTCGTCCTACAACCAGTTTTGCCTGATCAGGGAGACGGAAGTGTCGCCCATGTTTGAGTAGGTCGATATCTGCCACCTCAAAGCTATCATGTTTGATAAACTCTCGTATCTTTTGGCTATACACAGGCTCCGTAAGCAAGCAACCGCCCCCTGGGCTCTGGTAATCCTCCCAGCCCCATGCAGCTGCCATAGCCAGCTGTCGCTCACGGCTACGCCCAGAGATATCCCATAGCTTCTCTCTGTCTACCCATCCCTCTGTCTCAGGGGTGGTCGGCTCCATCAGTTTGGCTGAGAGTGGACGCAGGATGAGCTTGTCCTCTTTGTCATTGGCCAGTTTGCTGACCTGTTTGAGTGCATCTGAGCGTTGGCTCATCGGGCGTTGCCCCAGCACCTCTCCTGTGACCAAAAAAGAGGCTCCAATCTCCTCCATCATCGCTTTGGCGATTTTGAACATATACCCATGACAATCGATACAGGGGTTAAAATTTTTCCCATAGCCATATACTGGGCTAAAGAGAATATCTTGGATATAGGATTCTCGTACATCTACGATTCTAAACTCTGCCCCTGCTATCTCCGCCCTGCGTCTCATCTCTTCGCTGGTATCTTTGGTACCGGCAAAGCCTATTTTGATATGCAGGGCAGTGACATCAATCCCTTGCTCGTGCATGAGCTTGATAGCGATCATACTATCAAGCCCTCCACTAAATAATGATATTGCTCTCATAAGGCACTAGCTCTCCTCGTTTTAGTTTTGGAATGATATCTTTTTGTATCTTGTTTCTGATATAGACTTTCTTTTCAAAAGGGATATTGCTGTTTGCCATGGCTTGTTTGAATTGTCTGAGATAGTAGATCTCCAACTGTTTGAGCAAGGCATGTTGCAACTCCTCTTGGGTCAATAAAGGAATCGTCTCATCAACACTCAGACGCATGATATGGGGATCATCCGTGCGGTTCTCCACAATGGCATGGAGCACCTCTGCATACCCACCCATCATATCATCTGAGAGGACATCCATCACATCATCTACTAGACCCGGATGCTCTACGAGGGTCTTGAGGATACTCTGCCATTGGGGATCCTCTTGGGTCTGTTTTTGGGTGAAGCGTTCTCGCACCTGTGAATCATCTCTGCCCGTATCAAACAGTGCAGTGGAGACACCCAATACCGTGGCGGCCACAGGCGTATAGGCATCCTTGACGATAGGGGTGAGTGCAGAGAGATAGGCCTTTAGCTCCCCAAAAGCTACCTCTTTTTGGTTGGGATTGGAAAGATCATAACCAGAGGCGATCTGCTCTAGTACAAAGGGGATTAACGGCTTGGCTCCTCGCAACAAAGAGGCTACTTTGTCACTCTGTCCCGCAGCGATGAGATCGGCAGGGTCTTGTCCATCAGGGAAAAGTATCACACCTCCCTCAAACCCATGTGAACCCAGTAGCTTGGCCGCCTTGAGTGCTGCTGCTATACCTGCTTTGTCCCCATCATATGCCAACAGGATTTTGGGCTCCCCCTTGCGTAGTAGCGGGAGATGCTCATCAGTGAGAGCAGTGCCTAGTGTAGCGACTGCACTTTTGAAGCCTGCCTGGTGAAACATAATGACATCGAGATATCCTTCGCAGATAATAATCTCTTTGCTTTTATAGATGGTCTCTTTGGCACGGTGGTAACCATAGAGGAGTCTGGATTTGTTGAACAGCTTGGTCTGGGGAGAGTTGATATATTTGGCAGGATGATTGCTGATTGTACGCCCACCAAATCCTACCAAAGCACCATTGGGGGAGTAGATAGGAAAGGTGATCCGCTGATTGAGTCTGGCATAGTGTCTGCCATCTTCGCCCTTGGCAACCACGCCTGCTTCTACGGCTTGGGGCAGAGGAATGTGCTGAGACTGTAGATAGCCCATCACTGCCTGTCCATCAGGTACAAATCCTACACCAAACTCCTCGATAGAGTGCTGTGCAATCACTCTGCCCTGTAGATAAGTTTGAGAAGTTTGGCTCTGGTTGAGGCTGTTGCTGTACCACTTTTGCATCACCTCTAGTACCCGCTTGGCTTCGCTATAGTCACTGGAGCCTTGGGTATAGCGTAGAGAAAAATTATACACAGAGGCGAGCTTTTCAATCGCTTCGGGGTAATTGATATGCTCCGTCTCCATCACAAACTTGATCGCATCGCCACCCACACCACAGCCAAAACAGTGGTAGATCTGCTTGGTAGGACTGACCACAAAGCTAGGGGTTTTTTCCCCATGAAATGGGCAGTTTGCCTTGTAATTGGCTCCTGCTTTTTTGAGCTCAATATAGTTGCCCAATACATCAACAATATCAATGGTACTTTTAAGTGACTCGATCGAGGATTGTTCTATCATAGTCGCATTATAGCCAATATGATATAATCCTCCAATAATTTAATACAAAGAAGCGGGATTGGATAATTTTTTACCGAGCTATGATAGTCCATTGTTTAGTATCGTTTTGACACTATTGATTATTATGTCAATCGCTCTGGTCACCTATGGATGGAGCCTCTATCTACAACAACGCACCAAAAGTCAACTCATGGAGTTTCTAGAGCGATTTGATAGTGCTGCCTGCGTATTGGAGGGAAGCGAGCTTCCTTTTGACAGGAGCATGAGCAAACCTCTACTCCTCCTTGCCAAAGCATTTGAGACCAGCGGCGAATACCATAAAAGCATTAGTATCTATCTCTACCTCATTAAAAATGGAGAGAATGGAGAGCTACTAGAACAACTGGGAAAAGTCTATCTCAGGGCTGGATTTTTAGAGAGAGCGGAGAGTATCTTTCTAGAGATTCTTGCCAAAAACCCTCGCAATATCCCCGTGCTCTACCAAATAGGACAAGTCTATGAGCTACTCCAAGAGTATGATAAAGCTATCGAAACACTAGAGCCTCTGGAGACACAAGGAGAAACCATTCATGCACTCAAAAGTTTCTGGGAATTTGAAAAACTACAACTAAATAAGCACCTCTCCCATACAGAAAAAAATACCGCTCTCATACAAATGCTACAGAACGAACCCACACTGTATCGTCTCATCATTACCGCACTTTTTCATCTCTCGAGTGAAACAGGATGGAAGCACCTACAGCTTGATAGACTAGAGGAGACGGTAGATCTGCTCTGGTATTTACCCTCTTCCCAACTGGATTTTGATATAATTCATTCCGACAAGAGGCTCACCAAGCTCTATGTGGCCAGAGGAGATATCGAGCAGATTGATGTGGCCTTGCTAGAGCAGAGTAGCGGGAGTGTAGGTATCGATATTTTGGTCGCTGCCCGATATGCTGGAGAGTATAGAGGAGATATCAGTTTTAGCTATCTTTGTGACACATGCAAACAGAGTTTCCCTATTGCATTCAAACGTTGTCCCAACTGTCTAGCCATCAATTCAGCCCATATAGAGGAGCAAATAGCCAAACATGAAGAAGCAGATTACACTCTATTCTGATGGCTCCAGCCTAGGCAATCCAGGTCCTGGTGGCTACGGAGGCATCTTGGAGTATCAGGGCAAACGCAAAGAGTACAGCGGGGCAGAGCCTCATACCACCAACAACCGCATGGAGCTACGCGGGGTCATCGAGGGGCTCAAACTACTCAAAGAACCCTGCTCTGTTGAGGTGGTCTCTGATAGCTCCTATGTCACCAAGGCGATCAACGAATGGCTAGCAGGCTGGGTCAAAAAAGAGTTTAAAAAGGTCAAAAACCCTGACCTGTGGCAAGCATATCTAGAGGCTGCAGCCCCCCATCAGGTGCATGGTACTTGGGTACGAGGACACAATGGGCATCCAGAGAATGAACGCTGTGACACACTAGCACGAGAAGCCGCCGAAGCCATCAAAGCAACAGTTGGCTCAGCCAACAACATATAAAAATAGTCTAAAAGGATAGAGATGAAAGAGCATGCTCAGCTTGAAAAGAGACTGGGATACAGCTTTGAAAACAAGCAGTTGATTATTGAGGCTTTGACACACAAGAGTCATAAGAAGCCTTACAATAATGAGCGGCTTGAGTTTTTAGGAGATGCTGTATTGGATTTGATAGTGGGAGAGTTTCTCTTTATGGAGTTCCCTGGTGAGGCAGAGGGCGTACTCTCCAAGATCAGGGCTAGCCTGGTCAATGAGAGCGGCTTTACCAAGCTCGCCAACAAGCTAGGGCTAGGAAACTATATCTATCTCTCCCCTGCCGAGGAGAGCAACGACGGACGCAACAAGCCCTCCCTCCTCTCTAACGCTTTTGAAGCGGTTATCGGAGCGATTTATCTCGAGGCAGGGTTAGCACAATGCCAAGAGATCACCATCACCCTACTCAAAGAAACCTACCCAAAAATCGACCTCAACACCCTCTCCGAAGACTACAAAACTGCCCTCCAAGAGCTCACCCAAGCCACCCATGGTGTGACACCACTCTATACCATGCTAGGCTCTAGTGGGCCCGATCACAAAAAAGAGTTTGAGATAGAGGTTTCTCTCAATGATGACCCCATCGCCAAAGCCAAAGGCAAGAGCAAAAAAGAGGCACAGCAAAAAGCAGCAAAAATTGCTCTGAAAAAACTCAAGGAGAGCCGATGAACAGCTTTGGTAAAAAACTAACCCTCACTACCTTTGGCGAATCACACGGCAAAGCACTAGGCTGCATCCTCGATGGCGTGCCTGCTGGGCTAGAGATAGACGAGGCATATATCCAGAGTGAGCTAGATCGCCGCAAACCTGGCAAATCCAAGCTAGAGACAGGACGCAAGGAGGATGACAGTGTAGAGATTCTCTCTGGTGTTTTTGAGGGTCTCAGCACAGGCACACCTATCGCCATGATCATCTACAACACCAACCAAAAATCCAAAGACTATGACAATGTCAAAGACCTCTTTCGTCCTGGGCATGCGGACTTCACCTACTGGCACAAATATGGCATCCGTGACTACCGTGGTGGTGGACGCAGCTCTGCTAGGGAGACTGCTGCCAGAGTCGCAGGAGGAGCCATCGCCAAGCTCATACTTGCGCAAATCGGTATCTCGATCCAGAGCGGGCTCTGCGAAGTAGATGGCATCGTAGCCGAAACTATCGATTTTGACCATGCCAAAGGCTCCAAACTCTACGCCCTAGACCCCAAGCAAGAAGCAGCCCAAGAGCAAGCAATCCTCACTGCCAAGGAGCAGCATGACTCCGTAGGCGGTGTGGTGCTCA
>CAZEIN010000187.1:0-5958 GCA_964512425.1 uncultured Sulfurovum sp. | reverse complement strand
CAAAAAAATACTAGACTACACACAGATACCTGCACGCATCACTGACCGCAACTATGAGATATGGAGTCTAGGACTCTCCAGCCATCCCGATACCACTACAAAGGAGTAGAAGATGTCTATCAACACAATCCGAGGACTACTCGAAGCTGCTACAGCAGAGTCACCAGAGCATATCGCACTCATCGCCAACGACAAACAGTTCACCTATCGAGAGCTTCTCCTCAGAGTCAACCAAGTCGCCAACTATTTTAGCCAATTGGGTCTGCCGGAGGGTAGCCGTATCGGCATCTACTCTGCCAAGGACTCTCAGCAGGTTATCGCACTACTGGCACTGCTCTCTACCTCCTTTGTCATCGTGCCTATCACGCGCTTTCTCAAGCCTGAGCAGGTACAGTATATCATCGACGACTGCGATATCCAGTGCATCATCACGGACAAAACCAAGCTAGAGACCATGGAGCAGATTCAGTTTGAGGGCAAGGTAGTGACCTATGAACCACTACATGACACTCTGGTAAATTTCCACGAAATCCACAAATGCTTTGGCAGTAGCTATAGCTGTCAGATTCATGGTCACCATAGTGCGGTGATTACCTATAGCTTTGGTTCTGATGGTTCCCAAAAGGGTATCATCATCAGCCACCGCAACCTCATAGATGGTGCACGTATCGTCTCAGACTATCTAGAGCTCAGACAGGATGATGTAGTCTCAGGGATGCTCTCATTCAATCTCGATTATGGGCTCAACCAGATCTTTTGTGCTCTCTACAAACAGGCCACACTGGCACTACATAAATTTATCCTGCCTAGTGAGTTTTTTGCTCATCTGATTCGAGATCAGGTCACTGTGCTTGCTCTCATGCCTGTACATATCGCCAAGATGTTTGACGAGGACCCCCACAAACTCCCCATCTCCAAACAGCTCGACCATGTACGCGTCATCACCTCTTCGGGAGGCAATATCACCGAAGCGATGATACATAAAGTAGATGACTACTTCAAGCCCGCTAGATTCTACTCTATGCATGGACTCACTGAGGCGTTTAGAAGTACCTATCTCGATCCTGCACAGATACATATTCGTCCTACTTCTATCGGCAAAGCCATCCCTGATGTGGAAATCTATATCATAGACAAAGAGGGCAACGCCTGCGATACAGGAGAGGTAGGAGAGCTCATCCACAGAGGAGCTTGTATCTACAAAGGCTATTGGAATAGCTCCGAGGAGACAGAAAAACGATTCAAAAATATCTCTATTTTAGAAAAAGTGATCAATCTAGACAATCAACACTCCAGTGAAATAGTGGTGAGTTCGGGTGATTATGTTTACCGCGATGAGGAGGGGTATATCTACTTTGTCGATAGAGGTGATGACATGATCAAAACAGATGGCTACCGCGTCAGTCCCAAGGAGGTCAAAAGAGCCCTGCTTCAAAACTTTCCTACCGTCACACAATGTGCGGTCTTTGGTATCCCTGATGTAGAGCTGGAGGAGCGGATCGTACTCTGCTATAGTGCGGCAGAGAAAATCCCACAAAACGAACTGATTTTTGAACTAAAAAAACATTTGGCGGTCTATATGATACCCGCTGAGATAGTCTATAGGGAGAGACTACCCCTCAAAGCCTCTCACCACGAAGAGGTCGATATAGGGGTATTGAAACAAGGCATTGCTGGGGCTTAGAGTGCTACCTGCTTTGCCAGGCAGGCATCAATGTCTGCTACCACTTCTTCTACGGATCGTTCTCCATCTATCACACTGAGAAGCCCTCGACCTTCATAGAAACGCTCAATCTCTTCGATAGTCTCTCTGTAGATACGCATACGGTTGTTGAAAACCGCCTCCTCATCATCCTCACGCAACTCCTCACGACCCAAGACACGCTTTCTGGCTACTGCTTCACTCACACGTATCTCTATGACTGAGATGAGCTCTATGCGCTCATCCGCCTCCATGAGATCAGAGAATACTTTCATCTGCTTGGCTTTTCTGGGGAATCCATCGATGAGTACAATATCAGTAGAGGCATCTTTGATCGCTGTTACCATTTTGTCCATCACAATCGCTGTAGGCACTAATGCTCCGACAGAGACATAGTCATTATTGATCTTGCCTAGCGTGGTGCCTTTGGCAATCTCCTCTTTGAGCATCTCCCCTACAGAGTAGCTGGTGATACTCTCCGCATGATTTTGTGCGAGCTTACTCCCATCTGTGGTTTTGCCTGAGCCTGGTGCACCGATAATCAGTATAATTTTCTTGGGCATATTCTTCTCCTCATGTTTCTTGTCAAAATTATAACCTAACTTAACCTAGAGTATTCAGGATGGTTTTAAAATAGTGTTATTTCCCTTATGCCGAAAATCAACAAAATTCACACTATTTTTATTGTCAAAATTATTCTGGTTGTTCATTTTACTGTGAAATCTCAGTGATGGTCAGTGACAAGATGAGCAATTTGGGCTCGTTTGGGGTAGGTTTGGTGATGGCGGGGTTCTATTTCGGGATTTGGGTACGATTGTATTTTGATTTGACATAACCTCTCACAAACCCAACAGCTCTACCAACTCATTACCATCAAATTTCTCCTCTTTGTTCTCTTTGTCTTTATAAATTCCTGCCTGTAGTGTTTTTTTACGCTCTTGAAGCTCTATAATCTTCTCTTCTATGGTATTTTCGACAATCAATTTATAGACAAAAACAGCCTTGTCTTGCCCAATTCTATAGGCTCTGTCTGTGGCTTGGTTTTCTACGGCAGGGTTCCACCATGGGTCATAGTGAATGACAGTATCAGCCTCGACCAAGTTTAGTCCAACACCTCCTGCTTTGAGGCTAATCAAGAAGACAGAAGCCTCGCCTTTGGTAAATTTCTCAATCACCTCTTCTCTCTTGCGTGTTGCGCCTGTCAATTTACTGTAAGTTATTTTTCGTTTTATAATCTCTCGTTCCAAAATAGATAACATTGTTGTAAACTGAGAAAATACCAATACCTTTTTGTTTTCGGCAATTAAACTATCCATAAGTTCTAAAAACATCTCTAATTTGGCTGAATCTTTCACCTTTTTAGCAGATTCCAATTTTAATAATTCAGGATGACAGCAAACTTGTCTGAGTTTCAAGAGAGCATCGAGAATGGTAATGTGACTTCGAGAGAGTCCTTTTCCCTTGACAGCTTCTCGTACTTTTTGCTCCATAGTGAGACGTATGTTTTCATACAGTTTTGCCTGTTTTGGACTAAAAGTAGCCCGTTTAATAATCTCTGTTTTGGGAGGCAACTCTTCTATCACTTCGTTTTTGGTTCTACGTAAAATAAATGGCGCTATTTTTTTGTTGAGCAGTGTTCTACGTTCTATATTATGCTCTTTTTCTATAGGAGTCTGATAATGCTCTTTAAAGATTCGTAAGTTGTCTAAAAATCCGCCCATCAAAAAATCAAAAATAGACCAAAGTTCACCAAGATGATTCTCAATAGGTGTTCCACTCAATGCCAATTTATATTCAGAGGTAAACGATTTAATCGCAACAGCCAATTTTGTTGTAGGGTTCTTTATTTTTTGGGCTTCATCTAAGACGATATAGTAAAACTGCTCTTCAAGATACTTCTCTTTGTCACGTTGGGCCAACGAATAAGTTGTCAATATAACATCATAATTGCTTATCTCTTTGAATTTTTTAGCCCTATCGATTCCATAGAGTTCCAAAAAGGTTAAATTGGCGGTAAATTTTTTAATCTCATTTTTCCAATTTCCAATCAGCGAAGTAGGCATCACAATCAGTGTAGGCTTTTTTAATTTACCCTGTTCTTTAAGTACTTGCAAAAAAGCCAAGGTTTGCACCGTTTTCCCTAAGCCCATATCATCTGCCAGAATACCTCCAAATCTAAACTCATGCAAAAAGTTCAACCAATTTAAACCAAACTGTTGATAGTCACGAAGCTCTGCTTGTAAGTTTCTAGAGGGTTCTACTGTAGCTATTCCTTTAAAGTTTTTTAATTTTTGAGAAAGTTCTTTGAGCTCTTTTGCCCCTTTCCATTCGATATCAGCATCTATGTCTAAGAGATGTGCGTCATAGGGATGAATAAAAATGCTATCTCCCTCTTTTTTATCGAAAAGCTCAAAAATAGTTTGCAAAATTGGCTTAATCTCTTTGGAGGGGATATGTAAAAATCCTCCATCTTCAAGCTCTAAATTTAGATGCTCTGGCAAATCTTTGACTGAATCAAACTCTTCTAAAAGTGGTGTAACGATGGGGAGAAGTGGCTGTTTGCGACCCCCTATATAGACTGAAAAAGAGAGTTCAAACCAAGCATTTCCTTCGCTCTCTTTGCCCTGCATTTCAATATTATCAATATACTCAAAGCGATACTTAAAGCTCTCATCAATAGTAATCTTCCAATCTTGCTCTTTTAGCTCGGGGATAGTAAGCTCTCTAAAGGCTCTCCATCGCTCTATCGCCTCTTGCATACTGACAGTTGCTTTGCTTAAGTAGCCATTCAAATCATAACTGCTTTCATAAGTAAAGCCTTTGGATTCAATCACTTCTCGACACTGTTCTTCTTTCTTGATATCTCTTATAATCTTGATGATTTTATCTTCTTGATAAAGATTATTAACCGAACTCTTGGAGGAGCTATCAAAAACCTCTCCATTATAATCAAAACCTAACTGCATCAGATGCATGGTTTTACCTGTTTGGGGATTTTGTAGCCCATAGAGACGCAGACAAGGAGTTGGCTCCATCTCTAATTGTTCAACCTTGAGCTCTTTGGGCAGAGGAAACTCCATATCAGGTACTTCTGCCAAGAGGTTTTGCATCAATTTTGGCAATTTTTTACTGGGTATTTTAGGGGCATTGAGCATCAAATTTAGTGCCTCTTTGTCATACACACTCTCAATCTCATAGACACTACTCTCTTTGGTATTGATACACAAGATAGGGACAACTTTGTCTAGAAGAATCTCATGCTTCTCTAAATTGGATTTTAAGGTACTGTTCTCTTTGTATTTTTTCCACTCAAAGGTAATTTTTTTGGGCTGAGTTACAAAATTCAGAGCCGTAGAGGAGTCCTTGTAATAACAACGATGGGTTTGGATAATTTTTTTCAATAGTATATTCCCATACTCCCCCTCAAATACAATCTCATCTCTATAGCCATGGGCTATTTTACTTAATTGAGAAGCCAAGGCTTTGTCATCTTGATGAACAAAATTATACTTATATTCATAGGCGTATAGATAGTTATCAGCAGAGAGCTTCTGTCCCTTGGAGAGACCTCCTGATTTGAGTATTTTGGTCTTGTAAAAATCGAGTTGGTTCTCTCCATAATTTGCCATAAAAAGTCGATAAACAAGAAAGTAATCATCGTGAACCAAATCAACACCTTCCTCCTTGTGTTGGAGAGATATAAACTCGTCCAATCAAAGCTCTTCAGGGGCTTTTTGCTCTATTCCATAACGGGGGAGTGTGTTTTTTATATGGTTATGTAAGATATAATAGCTTGCAGCTACCACATGTTTGCAGTTATGTCCAACAGGACAAGAGCAATTTCCTTCGATAAGAATCTCATGAAAAGTATCTTGATAGATGCTTATCTCTTGTCTGTATGGTCTGCGACCACGAACTACCGATTCTATCTCCCAGTCGCCATCTCTATCTCTTCCTACCTGACAATGAAGTACAGCGTTTTGCTGATAATATCGTAAGCCTCTTGAGACAGTAAGCGTATCAAAGTTATCGCTAATATCACTTGAGGAAAAGTTGAACTCTTGCATAAAGAACCTTTGTGTATTTAACCCGAATGATGCAATAGAATTGCCAAATATCCTGCTGATGCTTGGCAATTCTATTGCATAGTTTGGATTTAAGGATGCTATTTTAGCAAAAATCTAATTTATTTTGCAACCTTGAAGCCTCTAGGGTCAGAGTCTGCCAAGAAGGCGTAGCAACTAATGTAATGCTAA
>CAZEIN010000186.1:0-6515 GCA_964512425.1 uncultured Sulfurovum sp. | reverse complement strand
TCTATAGTGAACTTTCTCTTTTTTCCCATAAAATTTAGGATCAGTGCCTAGGATATAGAGATCGAGGAAGGCTTTGGTGCGGGCGAGATACTCTCTGGCTCTCATGCGGTAGGCTGCGGCTGTGTGGGGGAGGTCTTTGGCGAGGTAGCCGATGGCTTGGATACCTTTGGCTCGGGCGATATAGAGGGCACGTTCTAGATGAAAGCGTTGGGTAATGATGATAAAATCATTGAGTCCGAAAACTGCTCTAGCACGAATGACAGAGTCTAGGGTGCGAAACCCTGCATAATCACGGGTGATGTATCTAGCGGGTACACCTGCACGGATGAGATCCTCATACATGGCAGTGGCTTCGTCGTAGTATTTGGTACCATTGTCCCCTGAGACGATGATGGCTTTGATCTTGCCTGCTTTCCAGAGACGGACTGCAGCACGGATACGGTAGAGGTAAAAGTAGTTTTGCTGTCCATGAGCAACGTATTTGGCAGTGCCTAGCAGAAGAGCGGCAGGTTTGGCAGGGATTTGTTTGGCGGAGCTATAGATCAGAGGTGACGTTGAGGTACGCACATAGTAGTCGATACCCCAGACCCCAATGATACTGATGAAAATCAGAAGAGTGAGTCGTTTGATAGTTTTTGTCAAGCTAAAAGAACCATCCCTGCACCAGCCCCATATAAAACAGTGTTGCCCCAAAGATACTCAGCAGATAGTTTTTTAAAATCAAGTGTAGTCCGACCGTGAGGGCTACAGCTGAGAGCTCATAGCTACCATAGGGAGCAGACTGAAAATCTATCTCTTTGAGTGAATAAAACACCAGTATCGTCATAATCACAGGGGGGAAGTACTGCTCTAGGAATCGAATCGGTGCAGGTGGTGTTTTGCCTCGAAAAAAGAGAAAGGGTAGAACCCTAGTCACATAGTTTACCGCCACCATCACGAGAATAGCATTGAGTAGATAGTTACTCTCCATGAGAATCTCCTCGCACTATCTGAGAGCGTAGCCCAAAGAGCATCACCAGCGAGAGGAGAATCGCTCCTAGCAGCATATTGGAGCCCAACAGCATGAGCGAAATCATAGAGGCAACTGCTCCGATAGCAAAGGGCGTAACCTCTCGTTTGGCTTTGTACTGCTCGATAGTCAGCACGATAAACAGTGCTGTCAGAGAAAATGCCACTCCTCTGGTATCAAAATCTACCGCAGAACCAAACAGTGCCCCAGCGATAGAGCCTGTGACCCAGTAGCTCTGGTTGAAAGCAGAGAGAAAGAGTGTATAGTGTTTTGAGGAGAGTGTTGGGTTTAGTTCCATAGTGGTCAGTACCGCATAGGTCTCATCTGTGAGGGTATGGACGAGATAGGGCTTGAGCCAGCCTGTTTTGGCAAAACGCTTGAGCATGGAGAGACCATAAAACGACTGACGGATATTGATAAAAAAACTGGCAATAGCGATATCCAGTAGCCCCAATTTGGCAGAAAAAAACCCTACAGCCGCAAACTGCAAAGCCCCCGCATAGATAAAGAGGCTCATCAGTGCAGTCCAGTACCATGCATAGTGGTAACTAGCCATCAGTAGCCCAAAGGCAAACCCAAGCACCAGATAGCCCATCATGACAGGGATGGAGTGTGAAAAAGCTGTCTTGATCTCTGTTAGATATTTCATGGAGAAGATTATAGCTAATTTTGTCAAAAAAAAGATGGTATAATTGTTATTATCATTATTATTTTTTGGAGTTGAGATAGATGAAATGTGTATTTTGTGCAGCACCTATGCCTGTGAGTGGTTTAGTATGTGAGTATTGTGGGAGACGAAACCCTCTCAATATAGAGGCATTCCAAGTAAAACAGACACTGAGTGAGCCTACCCAGCCGATACTTCAGTGCTCTCTCTGCCAGAATGAGATGAAGCAGATCAATGTAGGGATTGCAGAGGATACAATCATTCATCACTGTGCAGATTGCGATGGCGTTTTTATCGCAGAGGAGGATCTGCAACAGACAATCAAGCATCATATCGGTGTCGTACAGGTAATAGACTACAAAACACTGCGTTTCATCCTCGACCACCCTAGACACGAGAATGATACCAACAGAGCCTACAAGCAGTGCCCTGTCTGTCAAGATACCATGCGTAAGCTCACCTATGCGGTAGTCAGCGGTGTACTGATAGATCGCTGTACACAGCATGGCGTTTGGCTAGATAGTGGAGAGTTGCAACAGCTGTTTGAGTGGAAGAGTGCTACGATTTCACTCCATAAACAAAAAGTGGCAGAGGGCAGAGCAAAGGTATTGCATAAAAATACTACCGAACGAAAATATACCAAAGATACCACGCATGACCCCTTTGAAAACTTCTTGACATGGTTGTTTGGTGCGGGGATGGTTTAGAGTTGCTTGTAGGGTAGAGTGACGATATGATAGGCTTCAGGAAGTGTTACGGAGGGTAAGCATTTCCATGCCTTGTCTAATTTTTCTGCTAGTATGGAGGAGAGTATCTCTAATCTCTCTTCAACTTCTGCTACAGATAGTTTATTTACTTTGATAAAAAGCTGTATTTTATCCTCTGTCTTGCCTTGGTAGAGGGCGTATTCTGTGATTTGTTGTGTTTGCATCAAATGTTTGACGAGATAGTAAAAACGTTGGTAGGCTTCACCCTTGTACTCTATGAGTAGGTAGTTTGTTTTACCTTCTTGTAGTAGAGGTGCTGCGATTGTATACGTTCTGTTGAGGTGTTGCTGGAGGAGTAGGGGTGTGAGGGGTGCATCGATACGCTCAAATTTGGCATAAAAAGTACGGTTGCCAAAGGGAATTTTGGCAACGACCCTCTCTCGTTTGATATAGTAATGCCCATCAAAGAGCTCCAAATCAAAGACTTTGATAGGAGTGCCTATTAGTAGATAGGTTTATCGTAGATGACAAAGTTGGAGGCGAGTGTTTTCATCTCCTCTTTGATAGCTGCATGCAATGCTGTATCATCAATATTATCCAATACATCAGCGATTTTGTTGGCGATGATCTCAAACTCTGCCTCTTTCATGCCACGGCTGGTGAGTGCGGGTGAGCCGATACGGATACCAGAGGTAACAAATGGGCTTCTGGTCTCTCCTGGCACGGTATTTTTGTTGACGGTGATACCTGCATTGCCTAGGGCTGCATCAGCATCTTTGCCTGAGAACTCTTTGTTGAGGAAACTGACGAGGACAAGGTGGTTATCTGTACCACCACTCACGATATCATAGCCTCTAGCTACGAGTACCTCTGCGAGCTTATTGGCATTGGCTTTGACCTGCTTGGCATAGATTTTCCACTCATCTGAGAGATTGTATTTGAATCCAACCGCTTTGGCGGCGATGACGTGTATCAGTGGACCCCCTTGGAGTCCTGGGAAGATGGCTGAGTTGATCTTTTTGGCGATATCCTCATCATTGGTCATGATCATACCGCCACGAGGGCCAGCGAGGGTCTTGTGCGTGGTAGTCGTAACCACATCTGCATGAGGGAAAGCACTAGGATGCTCTCCAGCACAGACGAGTCCTGCGATATGGGCGATATCAGCAAACAAAATAGCACCTACCTCGTCAGCAATCTCTCTAAATTTGGCAAAATCAATCTCTCTGGCATAGGCAGATGCCCCACAGACGATGATTTTGGGCTGGACGGTTTTGGCAATCTCCATGACTTTGTCATAATTGATACGACCATCGAGCTCTACACCATAGGTAAAGCTAGAGTAGTTTTTGCCTGAAAAGCTAGGCTTGGAGCCATGTGTGAGGTGACCACCATGACTGAGATCCATACCGAGAATCTTCTCCCCTGCTTTGAGCAGTGCTGCGTAGACGGCACCATTGGCCTGAGAGCCTGAGTGTGGCTGTACATTGGCGAACTTACAGTCAAAGAGCTCACAGGCACGATCGATGGCAATCTGCTCTGCTTTGTCTGCAAACTCACACCCACCGTAGTAGCGTTTATAGGGATAGCCCTCGGCATACTTGTTGGTAAAGACCGATCCCATCGCCTCCATGACTGCAGGCAGGGTAAAGTTCTCAGAAGCGATCATCTCTAGATGATCTGTCTGTCTCTCTAGTTCATTTTGGATGGTTTCAAATATTTCGGGGTCAAAGGTTTCAATTGCATAGCTCATCAAGGTTCCTTGTGGTGATTTTTCGTAGTATAACTTACTTTTCAAGAGTGAAACCTAACAAATGTTAGGCACCTTCTTTATGACTGTATTTATATCCAATTTCCTCTTATGGGTGGTTTGATTGTTGTGTTTACAAATTGTAACCTATTTTATACCCAAAGGGCTATTTTCCATAATTATCATAGAGGTACTCAGTAAGTTTTTTGAGAGTCTCTACCGGCATGACATCTTTTTGTGAGATCATCAATCCATAAGATTCTATTGCAGCTTTGCCAAAAACAGATTTCTCTTCTTTGGGATCAAGCATATAATTTACGGAAAAAGCCACAAATTCTTCTTTGGAAGGATACTTGGCTTTGACTGCAATAGCAATAACATTGAGTGGTGGTGCAATAATACCACCTTCATCGTGGCACATGGCACAGTTTTTATCAAATAATTTGGTAGTATCTTCTGCATAGGAGAGTGTGCAGAGGAGTGTAGTAGCGAGGAGTACTTTGGTGGTAGTATACATTATTTATTCTCCTGTGCACGTTTTTTACACGCAGCGACATCTATACAGAAAAAGCCTTTGCCTTTTTTGGCAGGTTTGAGCTCGTCAGGATTGGTGTGACCACACTTTTTACAGGCATTTTCATTGCTGGTCTCTATAGGTTTTGGTGCTTCTGGTTTCATGGCGGGGAAGAGTAGTACATCGCGGATAGAGTGCTGGTTGGTGAGCATCATCACAAGACGATCGATACCGATACCCTCTCCAGCTGTGGGCATCATGCCATAGCTCAGTGCCTTGACAAAATCTATATCCATGTGCATCGCTTCATCATCACCTGTGGCCTCTTTGGTGTCGACTTGGGCTTTGAATCGCTCTAGCTGATCGAGTGGATCATTGAGCTCGTTGAAGCCATTGGCAATCTCTTTGCCTGCCATGAAGAGTTCAAATCTTTCAGCTATTTCGGGATTCTCATCACTTCTTCTGGAGAGTGGTGAGATATCGATAGGATAGTGGGTGATATAGGTCGGGTTGATGAGCTTGTCTTCGACAAATGCATCAAAAAGCTCTGCTTGGAGATAGCCCAATGTGAGGTTTTTATCTACCTCGACACCGTGTTGTTTGAGGTAGGCAATGGCTTTTTCTTTGTCATTGGCAGCCTCCTCTGGTACACCACCGATAGTGGTCAATCCCTCGATAAACGGTACCTTGGCAAAAGGTGTCGCGCAGTCAATCTCTAACTCTCCATAGGTGAGTGTTCTGTTCATGTTTAAATGCCCAAAGAGGTAGTCATAGAGATCCTCTGTAAGCTTCATGAGGTCTTGGTAGTTGTGGTATGCCCAGTAGAATTCGATAGAGGTAAACTCTGGGTTATGGGTCTGGTCCATACCCTCGTTGCGAAAGTTTCGGTTGATCTCAAAGACTGCTTCCATACCACCTACGATGAGCCGCTTGAGGTATAGCTCAGGAGCGATACGCAGGTATCTGTCTACGCCCAATGCATTGTGGTGGGTGACAAAGGGTTTGGCATTGGCACCACCAGGGATGGGGTGCATCATAGGGGTCTCAACCTCTAGGAAACCTGCATCCTCAAAGAATCTGCGAATCAGTGAGACGATACGGCTACGCTGCTCAAAGTTACGCTTGACCTCTGGATTCATAATCATATCGAGGTAGCGCTGGCGGTAGCGAATCTCATGGTCAGTGAGCCCATGGAATTTCTCAGGCAGTGGAGAGATCGCTTTGGAGACAATCTTGAGATCGAGGCAATGCAGCGTTAGCTCTCCTGTCTGCGTGACAAAAGGATAGCCTGTGGCTTCGATGATATCACCCACTTCAAAGAGTCGCTTGACCACCTCATTGTAGTATCCCTCTGGCAGGTCATCGCGGTTGTAGTAGAGCTGTACGAGTCCATCGCTGTCTTCGATTTTGGCAAAAGCAGCCTTGCCCATGATGCGGACAAACTTGATGCGTCCTGTGAGTGTGACGGAGGCAGTTTCGTCTTTTTTGACCTCAGCATCTAGCTCTGCGACATAGGCAAACTTTTCTAGAAATGTACTAGAGGGCATGCCTTTGGTGATATTGGCGGGGTAGGGGTTGTGACCCTCTTGGCGCAGCTTGTCCGCTTTTTTGATGCGCTCTTGTATATATTGGTTGTCAAATAGCAAGATATTTCCTTCTGTATGGTTTTATAGGTTTTTTTGGCACTCTTGGCAGAGTCCAATGATTTTCATAGTATGGTCTGTCATGTGAAAATGGTATTTTTTAGCAATCTCTTCTTGTTTGGCTTCGATGAGCTCATCAACAAATTCAATGATGGTACCACATCCTGTACAGATGAGGTGGTCATGGTGCTTTTTGAGTCCTAGCTCATAGATTTTGCCATCTTT
>CAZEIN010000185.1:0-2126 GCA_964512425.1 uncultured Sulfurovum sp. | reverse complement strand
AAACTCAAAGAGCAGATAAAAACACTTAAGTCTGAAGTGCAAGCAGCACAATCAGCGACTAAAAAAGAGCTAAGTGCTACAGAGCTTAAAGGTGCAAGTGTTATCGTAGAAGAGGTAGAGACTGGCGATATTAAAGAGCTTATAGATGAAGCGAAAAATAGATACCCCAGCATTGCTATTATGCTTTTCCAAAAGAAGGGTGATAAAGTAATGATAGCTTGTGGCTCGAAAGAGACCAGTATCAAAGCAGGGAACTGGATCAAGGAGATTGCACCGATTCTCGGAGGTGGTGGAGGAGGTCGCCCAGACTTTGCCCAAGCAGGGGGCAAGGATGCTTCTAAAATAGCTGAAGCGATACAGAAAGCATGGGTACATTTAGAAGAGAATCTTTAATTTGGGTTCAATGATTCGTGGGGCTGTGGTTGGGATTTGACCAAGAGATGATATGCGATACCAAAGGAGAACATGCTCGTGCTGTATAAAATAACCAAGGCAATCATTGTCCTCATACTGCTTGGCATGGCAGCACTGGCGGGGATAGCCCTTTATGCTTATCAGCAAGTGGAGCTCGAAGCGGACAAGCTTATTCATTATTCTCCCAATATCTCTAGTGAAATCTTGGATAGAAATGGTGAGCGTATCGCCTATATCTTTAAAAAACGTCATCGACTATATGCGCGCTATGAGGAGATTCCTGGCGTGCTGATCGAAGGTGTTGTGGCGATGGAGGATACACGCTTTTTCGAGCATAATGGGATTAATCCTGATGCAATCATTCGGGCGCTTATCAAAGATATCAAAGCCAGAAAATTTGTAGAGGGAGGCAGTACGCTCACGCAGCAGTTGGTCAAGTACACACTGCTCAGTAGCAAGAAAAAGCTGGCACGAAAGCTCAAAGAGGCAATGCTTGCCATTAAAATTGAGCATAGATTGAGCAAAGAGGAGATCATTGAGCGTTATCTAAACGAGATATCCTACGGTAATAATTACTTTGGTGTGAAAACAGCAGCCAATGGCTATTTTCATAAAAAACTGAGTGAACTCACCCTCAAAGAGGTGGCTATTTTGGTAGGATTGCCCAATGCACCGAGCTACTATAATCCCCTTCGGCACTACAAGAGAGCACTCAACAAAGGCAATGCCGTACTAGGAAGGATGAGGGCTATTGGCTGGATCACGGAAAAAGAGTACCTCAAAGCAGTCAAAGAGATGCCAAAGGTACACAAAACATCACTGACCCAAAATGTAGCTCCTTATGTGGTAGATGAAATATTGCGTAGGTTCAAAGGCAAACTGGGAGATATACGAACAGGTGGATACACTATCTATACAACCATCGATCTAGGGATGCAGGAGATTGCTAGAGAGGCAGTGGAACTCGGATTCAATAGAGCAGTAAAACGCTATAAAGACAACCCAGAAAAAACCAAATTCAATGGAGGCATCATCTCTGTAGAGAATAAAACAGGGGATATCTTGACACTCGTTGGCGGGGTGGAGTATCGCAAGTCTGCGTTTAACCGTGTGACGATGACCAAGCGTCAACCTGGCTCTGCATTTAAACCCTTCATCTATCAGACGGCTTTAGATATGGGATATAACCCTTCTACCAAATTGACGGATCTTGCAAGAACATTCCAATATACTAAAAATGGCAAGAAAAAAGTCTGGGCTCCCAGAAACTATGAGCGCAACTTTGAAGGCTTTCTCCCTCTGAGAGAAGCATTGGTGCACTCTCGAAATCTGGCAACGATTAATCTCGTTTATGATATTGGGGTGGAGACGATACGTAAACGGTTGGCACTATTGGATGTGCCCAATATCCCCAAGGACCTCTCTATCGCTCTAGGAAATCTCGGTATCAGCCCACTCAAAATGGCTCAGATGTATACAGTGTTTTCCAATGGTGGTCATATGATAGAGCCTAGATTGGTGAGCAAGATCATCTCCAAAGAAAATGCTGTTATTTTCGAGACCAAACCCAAAGAGATTGCCAATTTTACCAAGCCAGAGCAAGCCTATCTCATGACTGATATTCTCAGAGAAGTGGTACAGCGTGGTACAGGACGCAATGCCAGAGTCAAAGGGTTGGATTTGGCAGGGAAAACGGGTACGACCAATGATGG
>CAZEIN010000184.1:0-2233 GCA_964512425.1 uncultured Sulfurovum sp. | reverse complement strand
CGAGGAGCACTTTTTTACCCCTCTCTGCCAACGAGGCAGCTAGGTTCACAGCAGTGGTTGTCTTTCCTACGCCACCTTTTTGATTGGCAATGCTTATTATCTCACTCATCGTAAACTATACACCTTTTCCCCCTCTATCATAAGCGAGCCATCACTGCAAAGCATGGCATCTTTCATCTCTACTTTTAGCCCATTTTGATGGGTAAAATAGGATTTGCTGAGTTCAAATTCTATCTTGTATTGACTAAATACCTGCTTCCATTTTGGCTTTTTCTTTAGCAGGTCCAAAAAGATATTAAGTAGTATCAAGGGCGAAATATCGGTATCTAGGGAGCTGTAGCCGTTTTGATCTTTTTTCAAATTGATGCCAATACCTACGATTAGAAATGAAGAAATCTTCTTGGTTAGGACACCGCCCACTTTGGCATCTGCACAATAGAGGTCATTGGGCCACTTGAGCCATATATCTAGCCCTAGCGTCTGTAATACTTTTTTCATCAAAAAGGCAAAGTAGATCGAAGCAGCACTGAGTGGCAAATCTGGTGGCAACATCGCCTCCGTCACAGCAATAGAGGCAAAGAAGTTTCCCTCTCCCCCAGTCCAAGCGTTTTCTCTGCTGCCTACTCCTTGTGATTGCTGTGCGGCAATCACTGCTGTAGGAGAGGTGATCTCTCTATTTTGTATCTTTTCTATCAAGTGGGTTTGTGTAGAAGGCAGTGTCTCAAAGGATAGTATCTCCAACCTTGAGCCCCCTTCCATTACAGTATGCTTTGGCAGAGATAGGCTTTTTGGAGGGCGCTTGTAGGATGCCTACCTTGAGCTGACCTCTGGCACACCCCAGCACAACACTCTCCTCTTCAAAAGAGAGGATCTCGAAGGGTTGATGCTCTCCTTTGGTCTCCCGTAAATCCAGTATGTCCAATTTGGTACCACAAGAGGCAAAGATGCCAGGCCATCCCTCAAATGCCCTATATCTGCTATACACCTCAACTGCATCCAAAAAGTCCACTTCGCCATCACTTTTGCGTATCTTTTTGCAGAGTGTAGCTTGTGTTTCATCCTGTGGCTCTGGAGTGATCTCGTCAAATCTCCTAATCGTCTCCAGAGTCACCTCACAGGCATCCTCTGTTAGCTGTGCCATGAGCCCAAATAGACGCATTTGACGGGGGATGGTGAACTCCTGCTTCAGTAGCATATCTCCCGTATCCAGACCCTCCTCCATCAACATAGAGGTTACACCTGTCGTGCTATCTCCACTGAGTAGTGATTGTTGCACAGGAGAGGCTCCTCGATACTGAGGCAATAGTGAGGCATGTAGATTGATGCATGGGGCGATATCTAGGATACTCCGAGGCAGTATCTGCCCAAATGCCGCTACAATGATGTAGTCTGGCTCCGTAGCACCAATTACCTCCTCTATCCCTGCTTCACTCAGGCGATGTGGCTGTAGCACATCGATACCATGCTCTAGGGCTAGCTCTTTGACAGGAGGTGGCGTGAGTACCTTCTTGCGTCCTACAGGACGGTCTGGCTGTGTGAGCACCAATGCAACCTCCATATCTGTTGCATCAATCAAAGTACGCAGTATCTCTTTGGCATAATGGGGGGTTCCCATGTAGACTATTTTTGTTTTATTCATGCTATTTCAACATATCCTATTTCTATTTTATCTAACGCATTTTTCTTTTTAGTACTTAGTTGTGGTACTAAAAATTCTTCTTTGAGTACTTCTCCTGCATGGGTAGCTTGTCTTTTTAATGCTGTCATTTTTTACTCCTAATGATAGTCAGTAAGCACCGCCCAATCAATCCCTGTTGTATATTTTGAGATAAATTTACTTCCTGAAAACAGTACCACCTTGATGATTGCCATCCACGAGAAAAGCCTTTGCATCGCTCAGGTCAAACCCACTCGCTAGAAACATCTCTCGTCCATACCGCAAGAGAAAGTCGGCTGATTGAAGCTTGGTGACGATTCCACCAGTGGCAAAGGCATCATTGGGTGTTGCCTCGGCTGTGAGCTCCTCTGGGGTAATCTCTGTGACGATGGCTCTAGGCATGGCATCATCATATCGGTTGGGGTCTTTGTCATAGTAGGCATCGATATCTGAGAGTAGCACCAGCAACTCAGCATCAAAATAGTGTGCGACATGGGCAGAGAGGCGGTCATTGTCTCCAAAAACCAGCTCATCGATGCTTACGGTGTCGTTTTCATTGATGATGGGCACAACACC
>CAZEIN010000183.1:0-6597 GCA_964512425.1 uncultured Sulfurovum sp. | reverse complement strand
GAGAGGCTAAATATGTTTACTGGGCGTTTTCAACTCTATAAAGGCACTTTTGCTCAGATGTTTTCTGCTTTAGAGGAAGAGCCCATTGTAGGTGTACTGGCAGACTTTGGTGTCTCTTCATTGCAGCTAGACAAGATGGATAGAGGGTTCTCGTTTGAGAGTGAGACGCTGGATATGCGCATGGATCAGAGTGCGACACTCACTGCCCATGAAGTGGTCAATCATTATCCTGTAGAAAAGCTGACGTATATTTTTCAAGCCTATGGAGAAATAGCTCAGGCACAGAAGCTTGCGGATGAGATTATCAAAGTGCGCACCCATACGCCTATCACTAGTGGAAAGGTACTGAGTCATATCGCCAAGAAAGTACTCTATACAGGAGGAAAAATCCATCCTGCAACCTTGATGTTTCAAGCTATACGTATCGAAGTCAATGATGAACTCGGACAGATAGAAGGGCTACTTGATGCCCTAGAAGAGATACAGCCTACTGCTGCAACCGTCTCTTTGATTACTTTTCACTCTCTAGAGGATAGGCTGGTTAAAAACCGCTTTAAACAGTGGGCAAAGCAGTGTATTTGTGATTCTCATGCGATGCGATGTACCTGTGGCAAAAATCATGCTTTGGGTAAAGTATTGACCAAAAAACCTATTGTCGCAGACCAAGAGGAGCTACGCATGAACCCACGCAGTCGGAGTGCAAAACTCCGATGTTTTCAATTCAAAAAGAGAAACCCATGAGTCAGAGAGAAAAAGGAATTACATTCAGTCTGCTCTCTATAGCACTGATTTCTATGGCGATTATTTTGATTTTGGCATTAATGAAAGTCTATTTGAGCAATCAGATTTATCATGAAAGTAGAAAAGTCAATATTATAGAGGCAGAGGTGTTGGCACTAAAAGAAGAGAATAATATATTACAGATGAATGTAGAGCAACTCAAGTATAAGAGTAGGATTGAAGATACGATTTTTAATATAGATGAGGATGAAAAAGAAGAGACAGACAAAACAATACGCACCCCAGTAGTTCCGGTCAATACAAGGGCTTTGTGGGAAGGTACAGGTAATGATTAGGGGATTTATTAGGTTTGCTATAGACCGACCGATTCTTAACCATATCCTTTTTGTGCTTCTGCTTCTCATGGCGTTTTTTGCGTATCAGAGTATCCCCAAAGAGATATTTCCTCCTGCTGAACTGGACAAGATCTCGATACGTGGTGGCTATGTAGGTGCCAGTGCGGATGTGCTGGATAAAATGGCAGTCAAATCTATCGAAGACGGACTCAAAAGCGTCAATGATCTGAGCAATGTTGAAACGGTCATTCAAAATGGCAGCTTTGCTATTACTGCTGATATCAAGCCTGGATCAGACAATCAACTCATTCTTGGGGATGTCAAAGATGTCATTTCGGGAGTCAAGCGTGATCTGCCTGCTGATATGAATGAACCTATTGCCAAAATTCTCATTTATAATTTTCCTCTGCTTCTCATTGCTATCTCAGGAGACGAGCCAAAGTCAGTGCTTATTGATGCAGCAGAGGCACTCAAAAGTAAGCTGAGTTTCATGAAAGCACTCAATACCATTGAGATACGAGGAGATGCTGATGATGAGGTACGTATCCGTATCGATGAGGGGAAACTACGAGCATATCAGATACCCAAGACACTTTTTTATCAGGCGATCAGTACACTCAGCTCTATCTATCCTGCGGGAACGATCAAGCAAAAGGGGCAACTTATCTACCTCTCTACTGTCAATGGTGCCAAAGATGCCAAGACACTAGAAGATACATTGCTCAGTATAGGGCAGAGGAGAGTGCGGCTAGGAGATATCTCTTCTGTGACCTATGGGCTTAGCACACCCAAAGAGATTTCTCATTTTAATGGAAGAACCAATATTTCCATCAATACCACCAAAACAGTGGAAGGCAATGCTATTGCCCTGAGTAAGCAGGTCAAACAGATGCTGTCATCATTCAAAAAACAGTATCCTAAGCTCGACTTTGAGGTTTACACTGATACTTCAGTCTGGATCAAAAATCGTATCAATTTGGTGACTACCAATATTGTATTTGGATTGATATTGGTCTTTTTGGCACTCTTCCTGAGTGTGAACTGGCGTATTGCTACTGTGGTGGCCATAGGGATTCCTACGAGTTTTTTTATTGCATTGATTTCGGCAGATGTTTTGGGATATAGTATGAATATGCTTACGATGCTTGGTGCATTGATAGCACTGGGAATGTTGGTGGATGAAGCGATAGTTGTAGCCGAAAACATCTACCGTCATATGGAGATGGGTAAATCACCTCGTGAAGCGGCAATAGAGGGATCACTGGAGATGTTTCCAGCCGTTTTGACTGCTACAGCAACCACGGTATTTGCCTTTTTACCTCTGCTGATTATGAGTGGACAGATGGGAATGTTTGTCAAGGTGCTGCCTGTGATGATCTCTATTTTGTTGGTGAGTTCACTTTTTGAGGCGTTTTACTTTCTTCCCTTGCATGCCAAAGAGTTTTTCTCTGTAGGAAAAACGATTGATCACCATGAGCCTAGCTCTTTTTGGGATGGATTTAATACCCTCTATGGTACGGTGCTCAGCGGACTACTACACTTTAGAAAACTCTCTGTACTGTTGATTATTGTTGGGATTGTTATAGGTACAATGGGAATGATGCAAATCCTCAAGTTTGAACTCTTTCCTGCTTTTGATGCCAGTCAAATCTATATTAGCGGCAAAGTAGATGTCAATAACCGTTTGGCTGATACAGAGAAGCTTCTCTCCAAGCTGGAACAAGCGATCATTGATTCTGTCAATTCTGATGATGTTTCCTCTGTAACCTCTATTGCAGGGATCAAGTTCAATCCTGATCAAACATTTGAGTCAGGAGAGCATCTGTTTCAGATCTTTGTCAATCTCCATGAACGTAAGCCTGAGAATTTTTTTGATGTCTATATCAATCCGTATCTCTCTCTTGAATATGATGCATATGATATGGTTCGTACTATGGATTCGCATGATATTCTTAAGGCAATGAAGCAAAAAGTACTCCCCGCCTTTGAACAGATGCATGATATCAACGGAAAGAAGATTTTTGAAGAGATCAGTAGCTATGTACCTCAAACGGGTATTGTTAAAAATGATATTGAGATTGGATTTAGTGGTGTACCTGATGAACAGATCTTTGCAGCACTTTCACGCATTACCAAGGCACTGAACGAGATCAATGGTACCACACTTGTCAGCGACAATGCCAAAGATGGTCCCCTAGAGCTCAAATTTGAGCTCAACAGTTATGGGCACACACTTGGCTTTACGGAATCGAATCTTATCAATGCACTCAGAGGGCTTTTCCTCGAAGCGGAGTATGGCAAGATATTTGATGATAAAGGATTGATCCGTATCCGTATCGAAGAGCCAAATCGGGAACAAAACTATGATATTCGATCTCTACTTTTGGAGACACCTGACGGCAGTCAGAGCGTACGTCTAGAAGATATCGCAACCTTTATCTATAAGAAGCGGATGCTCCGGCTCTACAAAGAGACTGGAGAGCGTATCTGGTCAGTCTTTGCTACGGTAGACAAGCAGCGTGTCCTTCCTTCAGAGGCTATGAAACGGATCAGGCCTATACTTGAGAAATTTGAAAAAGAGGGTATCAAAGTTATTATTAAAGGAGAGGAGAAGGAGAATAGACAGGTCAAGATTGAGATGACTAGGGCAGCCGTAATTGCTATTTTCCTCATTTTTATTTCACTGGTATGGATGTTTAACTCTCTCATCCTGCCACTCATCGTACTCTCTACTATCCCCTTGTCTGTGCTGGGTGCGCTGATCGGTACCTATCTGTTCGGACTCAATCTTACGCTAATCGGTGTGATGGGACTGATTGGTTTGGCTGGTGTGGTGGTCAATGACGGCTTGATCATGCTAGACTTTATCAAAGATGAAAAAAATGCCAAAGATCTTGTCACCAAAGCACAGATGCGACTACGACCCATCTTTCTCACCTCCATCACTACGGTGCTAGGACTCATGACCATCATGTTTTTTGCCAGTGGACAGTCTCTCATCGTGCAGCCTATGGCGATTGCTCTGGGATTTGGTGTAGCATGGGCTACACTGCTTAATCTGATTTATGTACCTGTGATGTATGCTAGTATAGAGGATATCAAAGGGAGTCTAGGTAAGCTTTGGAGGAAGTTATGCCAAATCCAAATCCAATAATATTACCCAAATCTATGTGGCTCTTTTGCGATAAAAATCCGTTTTAAATGCTTCAAACCCTCCAGTAACAATCGCCTCTCTCATCTGCTTCATGAGGTTGAGGTAGTAGTAGAGATTGTGAATGGTTCCCAATCTAAAGTAGGTGAGTTCTCTAGCTCTATAGAGGTGGCAGAGGTAGGCTCTGGAGTAGGTTTGACAGACCATGCAACTGCACTCAGGGTCGATAGGGGCTTCATCCTCTTTAAATCGTGCAGCTTTGATATTGAGCTTGCCAAAACTGGTAAAGAGTGTACCATTTCGGGCATTTCTAGTAGGCATGACACAGTCGAACATATCTACACCACGAGAGACATTCTCTACTAGATCCTCTGGCGTGCCCACACCCATGAGATAGCGGGGTTTATCCTCTGGCATGAACTGGGTCGTCCACTCCACAGTATCATACATATCTTGGTTGGCCTCTCCCACACTCAGCCCTCCGATGGCAAATCCATCAAAATCCAGTGCACAGAGCTCTGTGGCAGATTTTTCTCTAAATGCCTTGTCTGTACCGCCTTGGATGATGGCAAAGATATTCTGCTCTGTGCCCATACTTTCTGCCTGCTTGGCTCTAAAATAGCGGATAGACTCCTCTGCCCAACGGGTAGTACGTTCGATACTCTCCTTGATGCGTTTTTGCTCTGCGGGCAGGGCGATGAGGTCATCGAGGATCATCATGATATCTGAGCCTAGATTGTGCTGGATATCGATCACTTTGGTGGGGGTAAAGTAGTGCTTGGAGCCATCAATATGGCTACGAAAAGTGATGCCTCCCTCATCAATTTTGACATTATCAGAGAGGGAGAAAGCTTGGAACCCACCACTGTCAGTCAGGAAACTTTTGGGAAAGCGGGTAAAGTTGTGTAGTTTACCCATCTTGGCTACGGTATGATCACCAGGGCGTAGATACATATGGTAGGTATTGGCGAGTATAATCTCTGGATGCAGAAAGCTCTGCAAATCGCTGGCATCTAGGGCTTTGACCGCACCTACTGTACCCACAGGCATAAATACAGGGGTCTGTATGGTGGAGTGGGCGGTTTGGAGGGTGCAGGCTCTGGCTTTGCCATCGGTTTTATCTATCTGAAATTGCATTGTGTTATAATATCCTCTTAATTATGAAACGGATTATATCTAAATAGGACATAAATGAAGAATATATTAATATTGGCAGATGGATTGTCAGCAGAACATTTTATTATACGGATGAATCAAAAGCGTGTAGGTGACAATTATTATGTGATTGTCACCCCTAATCATCAGTTTCCAATACCTGAAAAACAGGTGGTTGAGATGCAACAGCATATCTTTGATCCTACCAGTTACAGCAAACTAAGAGAAGTACTCCATGCAATGCACTTTAGTATGATTTTTATCGTACTAGATTCGCCAGGTGAGACCAGAGAAACGTTGAAGAATCTTCGTATGGTAGATGAGAAAATTCGTATCTATCTGTTGGATCATTGGGATGCATTTGATGAGTCAGATGAATCCTATACGCAAGTATTTAATCTCAATCAACTCATTGCTAATCGACTCTTTGATCATCTTCCAAATGTACCACTAGTGGCTCAAAATGTGGGACTTTCTGAAGGAGAGATTATGGAGGTAGGAATCCCTTTTGGTAGTAGTTTTGCTTACCGCCATATTGGTTCGATCTCTCAGGTCAAATGGCGCATCGTCGCACTCTATAGAGATGCCAAACTGATCCTCCCCACCTCTGCTACTATGATCAAGCCTCAGGATAGCATTCTCATTGTGGGTAAGCCCAATATACTCAACAATGTCTATCATCGAATTATTAACAAAGAGGGACTTTTCCCTGAACCTTTTGGTAAACACCTCTATATGTTAATTGATCTCTCTTTTGATGAGGAGCAGGCATTGAACTACATGAGTGAAGCCCTCTATATGCAGGAGAGGTTAGAGGGAAGACATTTGATTGTCAGAGTGATTAACCCTGGTGATTTTGCACTGCTCAATACCATTAAATCACTGATCAAGAGTAATGTAGAGATTGTGGTTGAGTACAACAGTGCAGATATAGGCTCCATTATTACTACTGATATGCAACAGTATAATATTGGATTGCTTTTTACCAGTATGGAGACATTTAGTGGAGATAATCTTGCTGCAGAGTTACTCGATCTTAAAAAACTGGTCTATGTCTTTGGGGAGACACCACTCTATACCGTGACCAACTCAGTGATACTTATGGGTGAGGATGGTGAGATGGAGTCAATCTCCTCTACAAGTTTTTATATCTCTGAGACACTGGGCTTTGATCTCTGTCTATGTAACTTTGATCCTGAGGGTGATTTTGAGAGT
>CAZEIN010000182.1:0-10344 GCA_964512425.1 uncultured Sulfurovum sp. | reverse complement strand
GGCTAGAGTCTCAGTATATCTCCCAAGATGCCGCCACGCAGAGAGCAGGGCGGGCAGGACGACTGAGCGCAGGCAAAGCCTACCACCTCTGGCACCAGTCCAGGATACTCCTAGAGCATGATACTCCAGAGATATGCTCTGCGGATCTTACCCAACTCGTCCTAGAGCTTGCTCTCTGGGGCACGACTGATCCCGCGATGCTACAGTGGCTAGATGCTCCCCCAGCCGTAGCCATGCATCATGCCCAGACCCTGCTCACGCAACTAGGCGCATTGGATGAGCTAGGGCAGATCACACCACATGGAGAGGCGATGAGCCGATATGGACTGCATCCGCGCCTCTCTCACATGATGCTCAAAGCCCAAGCACTAGACCTCACCTACGAAGCATCGCTTTTGGCTGTGCTCATCACTGAAAAGGATATCTTGACCAGCAGTTACGCCCATGCAGACCTCAGAGAGAGGATACAGATACTCGAAGATGTAGCTCACAATAGACAGGTAGATAGCAAATTGGTCGATATCAAACAGTGTCGATACCTCTTGGAGCTCTCAAAGAAAATGAGGGGTCATGCAGTCGCGACTCCTGCCAACCATAACCGTCCACACAGACCCATCCATACAGAACTCCTGGGTATTCTCCTAGCCTATGCCTACCCAGACCGTATCGCCCAGTGTCGCCATGCCAACGCCAATACCTATCTCCTGAGTAACGGCAAAGGAGCCCATCTGCACAACGCAGATACGCTCTTTGGCTCTGGCTATCTCGTCATCTGTGATCTCGATGCCAAGCATACCAATGCCACTATCTACAAAGCCCTCTCACTGACGCTGGCACAGATAGAGATGTACTTGGAGACTACTACTATAGAGAGCGTCAGATGGAATGAAACCCAAGCACGCGTAGAGGTACGCAGGGCAGAGACGCTAGGTAAAATCACCCTCACAGAGACCCAGCTCTCCAGCATAGACCACCCAGAGGTATGCCAAGTCCTCCTCGATGAGCTAGGGACGATGGGATTGGAGGTGCTACACTGGAGCAAGGAGGCGATGAGACTCAGAGAGCGTGTGAACTTTCTCCATCGCCACGATGAGGGTTTTGCTGATTTTTCGGATGCATACTTGGTGGAGAACCTAGAAGTATGGCTCGCACCCTATCTCACACATATCAGTACCCTCAAAGCCATCCAAAATCTCAATCTACACAAGATACTACTAGGGCTACTAGACTATGTCCAAACCCAAAAACTAGACACCCTCGCCCCAGCCAAACTCCGTGTCGCCTCTGGCTCATATCTCCCCATAGACTACAGTAATCCTATCCAGCCACACCTAGCCGTACGCCTCCAAGAGATGTTTGGCACAACAGAGACCCCCGCAGTCATGGGTGGTCGTGTCAAGCTCATGCTGCACCTACTCTCCCCAGCCCACCGCCCTATGCAAGTCACCCAAGATCTAGCGAGCTTCTGGGCAAATACCTACGACGAGGTAAAAAAAGAGCTCAGAGGGAAGTATAAAAAGCACTATTGGCCAGATGATCCGTTGGTGGCAGTGGCTACAAGTCGAGTGAAGAAGAGGACCCAAACCCCGAAATAGTCATGAATGTCTATTTCGGGGTTTGGGGAGGAAGTAGGGTATTGTACTCTCACAGCACTACTCCCTGAAACCCAAACCTCTATATGGGTATCCTCCTACATGGTGCGATGATTAATGATCTACGCATTGCATATCTTTAGATACTGCTCCACTACTGAGGTCATGCCTTGTTCGATGCACTCTACTGTCAGTACATGACCAATAGAGACTTCTAAAATATTCTCAATCTCCAAAAACTTAGCCAAATTTGTTAGCTCCAAATCATGCCCAGCATTGACCTCAATCCCTAGTTTTTGAGCCTCTATAGAGGCTATGTTGAACTGTTCCCATACTTTTTGTTGCTCACTGGTTCCGTAGCTAGAGGCATATGTTTCTGTATAGAGCTCTATGCGGTCTACTCCTGTGAGGGGTGCACGTTTCACCTCTGCTACATCAGGATCCAAGAAAATAGCTGTCCTCACACCAGATGCAGCAATCTTGATACAAACTTCTTTGACAAACGTTCCGTCTTTTTCTAGGTCCCATCCATGATCGGAGGTGAGTTGGTCTGGTGCATCAGGGACCAGTGTTGCTTGGGTAGGTTTGACCAGTTCTATCAGATCTAAGAATCTTTGAGAGGGATATCCTTCGATATTGAACTCTACCTCAGAGCCAGCTAAAAACTGACCCAAATCGATGGCATCTTGTCGTGTGATATGTCGTTCGTCCTCTCGTGGGTGCACGGTGATCCCCTGCACACCCAGAGCAATAAATTTCTTTGCAAACGCTACGACATTGGGAAAGTCTCGTCCTCTGGAGTTTCGCAGCAGGGCTATTTTGTTTAGGTTTACGCTTAGTTTTGTCATGCTATTCCTTTGTGTGTCAGGGTATCTTTTTGGGTATGATCCCAAATCCCGTAGGGTATTTTACAAGCTTTTGGTAAAGCCTAAGTTAAACCCAAACTATGCAGGATATTTGGCAATTCTATTGCATCATTCGGGTGAAACCCAAAAATTATGCGCAAGAGCTTGGCTATGGCCAAGGTGTGACGGCTCCCTCTACCCAGTTCTCTGCACCCATACTCTCTGAGAGTGATCCTGAATAGGTACCCGTGAGATCCATAATTTTGTTACCTGAGCCATCATTGAAGTTAAAGTAAGCCGCTAAACCAGGCTCTTTACCATTAAGTTCATTGTCTTTATTGTCATTGATCTCTTGTGCTGTGCGGGCTACATCCCAGATACGAATCTCATCAAATACACCTTTGAAATTAAATGTATCTGCGGTGTTGATGTAGAGTGCACCTACGCCCATGTAGCCTCTTGGTCGTGTGATATTTCCATCCCCTTCCAATGCATGAGCGGTACCATCAACATAGAGGGCATCTAGTTTGTTGTCCTTTACAACAAATGCGAGGTGTGACCAGCTTCTTAGCGGTATGGCATGGCTCGAGCGTGCAGTGGCAGCGACTCCCCAGCTAGGGTACATATTTTTTAGGACGAGTTGCTGTCCATCTTCACCCATCGTAATCAATGCATCTAAATCACCAGAGGTCTCTAGTGGTTTCACCCACATCTCTATCGTGAAATCTGTGGAAAAGACTACATTAGGAATAGAGATATATTCATCTATGATTGTACCCTCATTGAGTGTCAAGGCATAGTCTCTCTTGGGCTTGATTGTAACACTTAGGTTGTCTGTATTGGTGCGTCCTTCATTGTCTGTGACGGATAGCGTAAGATCATGCACACCTATGAGAAATTCTAAAGCTGGATTTGCTTCTGTGGAGAGTACTGTACCATTCTCTGACCAAGTGTAGTACGCAATGATGCCATCCTCATCATAAGAGGCGGCACTGCTTAATATCGTTCTTGTAGTCGTATCTGCTGCTTCTGTACTGGCCGTGAGTGTTTGATCCTCGCCTGCATCTGCCACTGGATCGATATAGTTTCCATAGGGGTTGATGCGTACGAGTAGTGTATCTCTGGTCGAGAGCCCATCATCATCAGTAACGATTAGTTCTATCGTATGTAGTCCTACAGACAGAGGTACAGTTGCACGCATACTATTAGCAATCTGTAATCCTGATATCTTCCAAATATAGCTCACAATAGTACCATCATCAGAGGATTGAGAGCCATCTAACCCTACATAGACAATACCATCACCATCTTCTCTCAGGTACTGATCTTGTCCTGATTCTGAGACAGGAGGGGACTTGGTTCCTCGTGATGCATAAGGTGTATTTCCATAAACTCCCATATTGACACGATTGCTTCCTTGTCCTGTTTCTAGAGAAGCATCTGTAGTAGGATTACCCGCATTGATGCTTGTGCTGTCATTGGTATCTGTGTTCCATGCAAGGGCTGCAGGGTTCCATCTGCCTATCGAACTTTTGAGGTGAAAGTCTGCTCTTCCATGGGTATTTTTAAAGGTAGTTCCTAGTTCTAGATAGGCAAACTGAGGATCTTCAGATATGCTACCGATACCAGGTGTACATCCATGATAATTACCTGAATGATTGTCCCAAAGGTTGTTATAAGTACACTCAGCACTGTTGCCTGCTCCTATATCGATACCATAGGCATCTACCACAATACCTTTATCACGATCCAGTATCGTGTGTGCAATGATATTGTTTCTAATCGTGGCAGTCAATCCTTGGACTTCATCCCACTCATCATTGAATCCTGCATTTCCTCCGAGTCGAATACCTCCACCGATACAGTTGACGATCGTATTGTTTTCTATCAATGTATTGGTGAAGTTTTTGATATTGATGGCTCCACGCTCTCTGTTGGTGACCCATGTACCAATCGCAGAACACTGATAGATACTGTTGTTTCGGATAATCATACCAGTAGCTTGTGCAGGGGTTTTCGCATCGATAGCGATGGCTGCACCTGCTACGTATTTCATGATATTATGCTCTATGACTGCATCGTCCAATATGCGTGCTGTCTGTCCGCTGGTTACTTCGATACAGAAGTTTGAGTTACCCGTTTTTTCTGCATCTCCTTGGAGGTGGTTGTTACGAACGATGATGTGGTTTCCATCATACCATCGCACACCAGAGTTGGCATTGATCGTGAAGTTATTGTCCTCTATCATCATATATACAGGATCCAATGCATAGATTGCAGAGTGACCGATATTGATGGTTTTGCAGTGCTCTACCTTTATATTTTCAGCATTGTGGATGATAAATGCATCACTGTTTGCCTCATGCACATAGATATTGTCGAGATGAATGTTTTTGACAACACCCTGTCCATCAGCAGGAAATAACCCGATCACATCATAGAAGCCTTGGCCGTCTGGAACACGTGAGACTTCACCTGATACAGGGTGGGTGACATGTTGATGGCCTTTGTTGCCATCGATAGCAAAATGACGTAGGGTGATATGCTCTCTCGCCCCGAGGATATTACGCAGTAGATACTCTTTGCTGCTTCTGACAAATTGATTTTCACTATTTATCGTGACCCACCCTGCTTCATCTTTGAGCTTGATGATGGTCTGCTCTATACCTTCTCCTTCTAGTATACTGTGATTACCACTGATTTCTATAGGAGATCCGATAGTATAGGTCCCTGCCTTGAGGTGTACTGTACCACCAGCATTTGCGATATCTGTCAGTGCTTGATTGATCTGGATATCATCATCTGTGCCGTCACAATTATAATCTCCAGTACCATCGGTAGCAACGGTTATATAGTGCGTTGATAGATTTGTATCCTCTACAAATCTTGCTATGATTTCTTGGTCACTTTGGATGTTTTTATCCTGTCGTTCTCGTTCTGTCACGCCATCGTCCCAGCTCGAAAAGATATAGCCAGGATCAGCAATTGCCTTGATGATTTTAGCATCTGTACCCTGTGCAATGGTCTGTCGTGTATCTCCAAATACCGCACCATGAGGTTGTGCTTTATAGTGGAGTCGATAGGTAGGTGGTTTGTCTTGGGCAAAGTTGGCTCTGACTATGATGTTTGTTTGTATAGTTTGGTCTTGTCTCAGGGCAGATGTAGAGCCATCACTCCAACTCAAGAAGCGATACCCAGCATCAGCAACAGCAGTGACAGCCGTAGCATTTGCTCCTGCATTGACTGTTTGGCTTGTCTCACCTGTGAGTGTTCCTCCTGTGCCTGCACTGTAGTTGAGGATATAGGTGGTTGGATTTTCAGGTGAACCTCCTCCTCCACATCCTATGATGGCTGTAGCCACGATGACACTATAGAGCAGGTGTTTGAGTATGTTTGTGATACGCATGTTTTTCCCTTGTGTATATAATAGTATAACAACATATATTTATCATAAGAAAAAGAGAATAGCTGAGGAGTGTTATCAGAAGATACACGACACACTATTGGTAGCCCGGCTGACTCTAAAATAGAATTAGAACCCCGTGGCTTTCCGTCCTCACCTCACGATGAGTTTGGCTTTTTCAATATACTGTATATTGTGATGTTATAGCGAGTATGATACCAGAATATAGATGAAAATAGCAAGAGAAAATGTGATTAAACAATTATTTGGTAAAGTTTTTTTACTTGATCCCGAATTATGCAATAGAAGTTAGCAATCTCATCATAGAAGATCATCAATATATTCCTAGGGGTAACTTGCTATTTCCTATTTTTCACCAATACATACTTGGTAAGCATGGGACCGATAAACTCATGTATCATGGTGGTGGCGATAATGACATTGAGTACGATGGGAGCGATAGTCTCAAAGCCTACTTCACTCTGCAGGGAGAGGGAGAGACCTATAGCAACACCAGCTTGGGGGAACAGTGCCAGCCCCATGCAGTTTTGTATGTTTTTGGCTGAGTTTGAAATCCTTCCCCCCACCCAAACACCCATGATTTTCCCTAGTATTCTAAAGACCACATAGATGACAACCACCATAGGCATGGTGAGGATAAACTCAATATTTAGATGCATCGCCGAGAGGGTAAAAAAGAGCATAAAAATAATATCTTGCAGATGGTAGTCAAACTCTTTTTTGACCAAGGCAAAATTGTTAGAGAGGTTGGACATCACAACACCCATGACCAAAGATGCTAGCAGGGGATCTAGCCCCCAATAGTTGCTCAGACTATAAACTAAAAATATCATCCCTAGTGTAGAGGTGGTTTTGATACTTTTATGGTTTTGAAATATCCTGTCTATCACTTCAGATACGATCGCACCCACCACACCTAAAAGCAGCGTAAAGAACAGGATAGGAAATATCATCAGTATACTATCGAGCGATTGACCGCTAAAATCTACCGTAGCCCTAGTGACTACCACAACGATACTAAACAGTATCAGTGTGATGGCATTGTCTGTGGCAACCACCCCCAGTAAAAAGGAGCTAAATCTATTTTTGATCTCTAGTTGATGTATCACGGCGAGGATAGTAGCAGGAGCTGTAGCAGATGCCAGTGCACCAAAGATGAGAGCAATTGTCAGACGATAGTTGGTAGAAAATCCCATATCAAAAAATTCAAACAGCATATAAAATGAAGTGCCGATAAAAAGAAAGGTAAAAATCGCTTCAAAGATAGAGATGGTGACGATCTGCTTCCAGACACCTTTGAGGATGTTGTATCGCAGGTTGGCTCCTACGAGTACAGAGACCAGTGCTAGAGACATATCTATAACGATGTGGCTGCCATTGATGAACTCTTGGGGAACGATATTGAGCATCTTGGGTCCTATTACAAATCCTAGCATCAGGTAGCCTACGATATTGAGCATCTGAAATTTATAGCTCACCCATTTCATAAATGCTCCCAAGACAAAGATAAGACCTATATAAAATAGTGATTCCAAGATATCTCCTCCAACCAAGAGAGTAAGTGTATCTTTTTTTAGTTTATAGTGCAAGAACCATTTAAAATTTATTTGATATTTGATACCCGACCCTATGCTAAACCCGCGTGAGAACGGTCTAAAAATATAGCTAGTTTCTATGTTTTGTCTCGATTTTCTTGTTTGAAAATACGTGGAATGAGTATAAAAACCCCCATCACCAGCATGAGGAGAATGAGGGCTACGCCAGAGGCATCAGTGGTTCTATAGGAGCCCATGAGTCCGTAGAGGTACCAAGGCAGTGTAGTAATCTCATCACTCCCAAAGAGGGCAATCACACCTAGATCTCCCAAGCTCAAGGCAAATGAGAGGGCAAAGATATAGCCTATCGTACTACGTAGATAAGGAAGCTCTATATGTCGCCATCGTGCGGGGTATGGGATACCTAGCGAGAGGGTGAGTTTATCATATCTGCGGGCTGTTTTTTGCATGGCTGGGGTGAGGATAGAGAGGGCAAAGGGCAGGCTCATGAGGATATTGGCGGCCAATACCGCAACCAGTGCCCAGAGTAGCAGGGGCGCATCAAATCGCTGAGAGATGAGGAAAAACCCAAAGCCTAGTATCAGAGAGGGGATTGCCAGATAGAGGTTGCCAGAAAAGGCAATGAGCAATCCCAGAACCTTGCTGCCCATGCTATGAGAGACTCTGTGCGGTAGGGCAAAGTTGCGTCTGGCGTCACTCAGTAGCAGTGAGAGTATGACGGTGAGCGTGGCTGAGAGGGTGGCGATGGCGATACTCGTCAGTAGAGAACGGACAAAGAGCGGCTGTGTGAGGATACGTCCATAGTCTGCACCCCATCCATCACTGATGATCGCCAGCAGTGGCAGAACAAAAGCGATAGAGAGCAGGGTGATGATACTGCGTTGCCAGAGGGTGTTGCGGGGAGACTCTGACCAGCTGATTGGAGCGGAGTCTAGCTTGAGATTGCCGAGCCCTGTACGAAATCCAGAGGAGAGTAGCACCATCAGTGTAGAGAGTGAGAGCTGTATGAGTGCCAGCTTGAGGGCAAAAGTGATATCAAAATCGATTTTGATCGCTTCATAGATCGCTACCTCTAGTGTATTGTAGGAGGGGGAGCCTCCCAGTATCAAAACGATGGCAAAAGAGGTAAAGCAGAGCAGAAAGATTGTCGCTCCCACACTGGCTACAGTGCTGCGTATAGCGACCCACTCCACCCTCCAAAAGCGTTGCCATGCAGAGAATCCGAGGCTTTTGGCGAGTCGGTATTTTTCTGTAGGGATAGACTCGAAACTATGCAAGAGGCTACGAGAGGCAAAGGAAGCATTGAGATAGACATGGGCGATGAGGATACCACCCAGACCATAGAGCCAGCCACCCAGCGGATAATCAAAGAGCATGAGTGAGAGTTGGTTGAGCCAACCATGGTTGCCCAGCACCGTAATCAGCCCAAAGACCACGATGAGTGTAGGCAGTACCAGTGAGGTGGAAAACAGAGCGACCAATAGACTCCTACCAAAAAACCTAGGTTGGTGTACTAGGCTCCATGCCAGAGCAATCCCGATGAGCAGCGAGAGTAGTGTGGAGAGAGATGCCTGATAGAGTGTGAAACGAATCAGCCCGATGATACGTGCGTCTATCTGGGTGAGCGTGGTGCCAGAGGAGGCTCCAAAGAGTGTAGCAAAAAGCCCCCATGCAAAACCTAGCAGAGCCAGAGCAATCACCAACCCAGGGACCACAGAGGCTCTCCATCTCCAAATCTGCTGTAGCATAGTGTCTACTTGGCAGTGGCTCCTAGCCACTCGTTGATATAGGCTTTGCGGTTGGATTGTACCGTTTTGCCGTCCATGAGCATCATTGTGTTAGGGATATACAGAGAGCCAAACCCTTCTGGTAGTCCCTCGGCTGTTTTGGTTGCTGGATAGGTCCAATTGGTGGTGGGGATGATGTTTTGAAAAGTATCTGAGAGCATAAATGCCAGAAACTTTTGAGCCAATGCTTTGTGCGGACTGTTTTTGAGCATGGCTGCTACCTCGATCTGTCCATAGTGGGCTGGAAAGTTTGCTGTTTTGTACTGTGTCTTGCCCTCTGCGATGATGTGATAAGCAGGTGAAGTGGTATAGGAGAGCACCATGTCCGCTTCGCCTTTGAGGAACAGCCCATACGCTTCTGACCAGCCTTTGGTGATGGTGAGGATATGTGGTGCGAGCTGCTTCCAGTACGCACTTGCTTGGTCTCCATAGGCGGATTTGATCCAAAGCAACAGTCCGAGTCCTGGGGTAGAGGAGCGAGGGTCTTGGATGACAATCTTGAAACTCTCAGGCATAGCGATAAGCTCCTCAAAAGACCCTGGAGCCTTGGCAGTGCGGTTGCTGTCATAGACAAAGGCAAAATAGCTATAGTCAAACGGTACAAAGGTATCATCGCTCCATGCTATGGGTAGAGATGCCTTGCTGGTATCGACACTGTGTGTGGCGAACAGTCCTGTCTCTTTGGCAGTTTCAGCGATAGAGGTATCGAGTCCGAGGAGGATGTCAGCTTTGGTCTTGGTGCCCTCCAGCTGGATTTTGCGTAGTGAGCCGATAGCACTGGAGGAGGGAACAAATTTGACAATACAATGATTCTCTTTTTCAAATGCTTCCTTGATCTTAGGTGCTGGACCCCACGAGGCTGCAAAAGAGTCATAGGTGTAGATAGTGAGCGTGGGCTTGGTATCGCCTGCACAGAGCAGTGTGGAGGTCAGTAGTGTTGCGGTGATGAGTGTGAGTAGTTTTTTCATGTCTATCCTTGTCGTATCATAGTTGTTAGGCGGAGGAGTAGAGGAAAGCAGGGTTGATAAACGTAGCATCTCTTCCTTACGCCAGAATTGTCTGGTTCAAGTTCAGCGGGTAGGCATAGAAATCATATTTCGTACCTTCTCAGCTAGTCGCCTAGCACCCCGAGAGTGTTGA
>CAZEIN010000181.1:0-2170 GCA_964512425.1 uncultured Sulfurovum sp. | reverse complement strand
GTTGCTTTGAGAATATAGCTGATATCCTCTCCCGAGATACTCTGGATCACAAAAAGCGAGAAGCCCACAGGTGGTGTGATCTGACTCAGCTCCACCATAAAGACCAGAAAGATACCAAACCACAGCGGATCAAACCCTGCCACCACAATAATAGGCAACACGATAGGCAGTGTCATCACCACGATCGAGATGCCATCTAGTATCATCCCTAGCACAATATACATCAATCCAATCACCAAGATGAGTACATAAGGAGAGAGCCCTAGCCCCCCGATAAACTCGCTAATCGCTCTAGCAATCCCCAAAAAACCTACCACCTGAGAGAGAAAGCTCGCCCCTGCGATGATAAAGCTAATCATCACTGTGGTTTTGACTGCATTAAAAAGAGAGTCTTTCAATATCTGCCAAGAAAAACTTCTAAAGTAAAGAGCCAACACAATCGCACCCACTACGCCAAGTGCTGCTGCTTCTGTAGGAGTTGCATATCCCCCATAGATACTACCTAGCACCAAGGCAATCAGAGAGAAGATAGGAATCAACTCTTTGATAGAGGCAAGTTTCTCCATGAAAGTGAAATGCTCTTTCTCTTGGGGTACTGTACTTTTGTCGATCGTAGAGGCGATCATGATATAAAAGGAGTAGGCACTTGCCAGTAGCAGTCCTGGGAATATCCCTGCGATAAAAAGTTTACCGATAGAGACATCCGAGAGTACCCCGTAGATAATCATGATGAGACTAGGTGGTATGAGAAATCCTAGCGTACCACTACCTGCGAGAGATCCCAGAGCCAGTTTTTTGCTATAGCCTCTGCTTTTGAGCTCTCCGAGAGTGATCTTGCCCACCGTTGCAGTGGTCGCCGCCGAAGAGCCCGATACCGCTGCAAACAGCGAACAAGCCGCTACATTGACATGCAAGAGTCTACCAGGGATGTTGGTCAGCCATGGAATGAGCCCATTGAGCAAGCGCGTCGAGATCGAAGAGTGGTAGAGTATCTCACCCATGAGGATAAACATCGGTAGGGCCGCCAGTGACCATGAGTTGAGCGAATCATAGAGTGAGCCTGCCAGCAAGTCACCTGCTTTTTGAAACAGTGAAATAGTAGGTGGTAAATGGTGTTCAAAGAGCATCATTCCAGCCATACCTGTGAGCATCAGTGCTGCCCCTATCCAGATGGAACTGAGCAAAAAGACAAACATAATAGCGATAAGTACCACTGAGAGCATGAGTGGATCAGCGATCATGAGATATCCTTTTGAGTACAAAAACCAGTGCCGAAAAAGCAAAGAGAGCCAAACCTACTACAATAGGAATCTGTGTCAGATAGAGTGGTGTCTCAGAAACCCCCTCAGAGAGCATCTCCATCTCATGCGACTCCAGCATAAAATCCCAACTATAGTACAAAGCGAAAAGTAGGATGGACAAGGTCATCAGACCTGCAATGATATCTACCCATCGCTTTGCACTATCGTGTAGTCTACTGGTAATGATACTGATACGGATATGCCCCTCCTCATCAAAGGTATAAGCAAAACCTAAAAACACCAACGCCAAATAAAAATATCCACTATATTCATCTGCTAACATCGTAGAGTAGTCAAAAAAGGATCGCCCTATAATCTCTACCATAATCAGCCCTACCAGAGCGACAATCAATAGTGCCGAGAGTGAAGCTCCAGTGAGGGAGAGCTTCTTATTCCATGATGTGAGTATTTTCATCATGACTATTTGCTGTATGCTTCAAAGATCTTTTTGACATCATCTCCTGCATCTTTGAGATATGCTTCGAGTAGCTTTTTGCTCACTGCGTCTAACTCTGTTTTGAGCATATGACTTGCCTCATCGATTTTCATGCCGTTGTCAGCCAATGTCTTGAGTGCAATAGCATCTTCTGCTTTGCTTGCCTCCCATTGTGCCGCTTCTGTCTCTTTGGCTGCCTTGAGCATCGCTGCCTTTTGATCGGCCGAGAGTGCATTCCAGTAGTCTAGGTTAATCGTAACTGCTTGGAGTGGGTAGGCGTAGTTGATCTTGGTAAAGTTACTGAGCACTTCCCAGAGCTTGCCATCTTTGCCTGAAGCAGAGGAGGTAACCACACCGTTGACCATGCCTGTTTGCAATGCTGAGTAGACCTCACCCCACGGCAGTGCCACGGCATTACCGCCGGCCATTTTGA
>CAZEIN010000180.1:0-2707 GCA_964512425.1 uncultured Sulfurovum sp. | reverse complement strand
CTGGAGCACCATTTCAAAGACAAACTTTTTAGCCACAAGAAAAAGTGTATCGTTGTTCCTCGTAATGTCAAGATCGCAGAGAGTCCCAGCTTTGGTAAACCTGTCACTGACTATGCTGCTAACTCCAAAGGCTCTTTGGCGTACAAAGCATTGGCATCAGCAATCATAAGGGCATAAGTATGGCACTAGGACGTGGGTTGGGAGCCATTTTAGAAGAGGTAGGCGAAGCTTATGCCAATGAGATGATGACGACAGAGGATATCGCCTCTTCGGATATCCAAGATCTCGTAGCAGAGCTCGAGCTTAGCCTCATCGATCCCAACCCCTATCAGCCCAGGAAGCATTTCGATGAGCAGAAGCTTCAGGAGCTTAGTGACTCTATCAAAAACCATGGATTGCTACAACCTGTCGTTGTGGTCTCTATGGATGAACGCTATATCCTCGTAGCTGGGGAGCGGAGACTCCGTGCACACAAACTTGCCAAGCTAGAAACCATCAAAGCCATTGTTGCAAGTGTGGACTTTGATGAGATTAAGATGCGAGAACTCGCACTCATCGAAAATATCCAGAGAGAAAACCTCAATCCTATCGAACTGGCACACTCCTACCAGGAGTTGATCGCGGTACATAAAATCACCCATGATGATCTGGCAAAAGTAGTACACAAGAGTAGATCACAGATTACCAATACTATGCGTCTGCTCTCACTTGGAAACTATGCAAGTGAGGCCTTGATTGATCAAAAGATTACGCAAGGACATGCCAAGATATTGGTTGGGTTAGAAGAGGCAAAACAGAAAATAGCAGTCGATACGATCATCGGTCAAAAACTAAGTGTCAGAGAGGCAGAGAATTTAGTCAAAAGCGGAAAAAACAGTAGCACTTTTATCGCCAAGCAGGCCTCCAAAACTTTCAAAATCAAAAATACACAAAAAGAGAAAATTGATGCCTCTTTACCCTTTAAACACAAGATTAAACAGCACACTGTAGAGATAGTGTTACCAAATGAAGAAGAAGTAATAAAATTCATAAGTTTTCTTGAGAACAAATAACAATTTAATCCATAATTAACACCCCATTTGATACCATTGCCTTAAATTTTTTGAGAGGAGAGTAGATGTTAGATATTCATATATCGCTGATGGCTATCATGCTGGTAATCTTTTTCGTGATGCTGTATCAGTTAAACAAAAAGCTCTATAAGCCATTGTTGAAATTCATGGATGATAGAGATGCAGCTATTGCCAAGGATATGGAAGCTTCCAAGAGCATGGGTGGCAATACCGATGAACTACAGGCACAAGCACAAGCAAATCTAGACGAAGCAAAAGCCACTGCGGCAAAACTTCGCCAAGATGCTATAGAAGATGGCAAGACAAAGACAGCAGAAGCAGTTGCACAAAAACAAGCTGAACTAGAGAAGAGACAAGAGGGTTTTGCCGCAGAGTTGGAGGAGGAGAAGAAAACATTGCAAAATGCACTTCTTTCTCAAATCCCACTGGTAAAAGAGAGCTTGAAAGCCAAGTTCAGTCAACTGTAAAGGAGGAGAGAAAAATGAAAAAAATATTACTTACAACACTCTTGGTATTGCCTGCACTGTTACTCGCAAGTGGCGGTGAGCATGAGGTGAGCAGATACTTTATGCAGACAGGTAGACATACTGACTTTATACCTCGTATTTTTAACTTCTTGGTATTTGCTGGTTTGATCTACTATCTTGTGGCTTCTCCTATCAAAGACTTCTTTAGAGGCCGTACGGAAGGTATTGCAGGACAACTCAATGAGATTGAATCAAAACTTCAAGAGGCCAAAGAAGCACAAAAGAGTGCAGAGCAGGCAGTGGTAGAGAGTGAAGCCAAAGCCAAAGAGATACTTGCAGGCAGCAAAAAGGAGGCAGCGTTATTGGCTCAACGCATAGATGAGAATCGCATACATGACCTTGCACTACTTGAGAAACTCCATGAAGAGCGTATGGGACATGATGAGAGACGTATGATTAAAGATACTATCGATGCGGTACTTAACGAGAATATCACAGCAGATGATATTCCACTCTCCGAGAAGCAAGTGGTTGAAATCATAGCAAAGAAGGTAGCATAAGATGGTAGAACTGGTAGCCAAAAGATATGCAAAAGCATTGATGGAGATTGATGCTGGTAAAAAAATAGAGAGCTTTATCGACGTGCTTGATGGCGTAGCTTCTGCACTCAAGGATCCCAAAGCCAAAGAGATGATTGCTTCCCCGCTTGTTTCTGCTTCGGATAAGATCTCACTCATAACAGAATCACTGGGCAACAAAGCAGATCCCGTCTTATTGCAACTGATCAAAATTATGGGAGAAAAAGAGAGACTAGGGCTGATCCCCGAGCTAGCATCTATCCTAAAGTTTGAAAAGAAAAAAGAGTCCAATAGTTTTGTAGGTAAAGTCGAAAGCAGGAATGCATTGGACAAAGCGGAACTCAAAAGTTTGGAAGAGGCACTCTCCAAGCATAGTGGCGCAGTAATCAAACTAGAACAGGTCAAAAGTGATCTAAATGGTGTAAAAGTTGAGGTTGAGGATTTGGGCTTAGAGCTTAGTTTCTCTAAAGATAGAGTTAAGACAGCACTGCTTGACTATATCCAAAAAGCACTCTAATAATAATCATAGAAAGGAGAAGAGGTGGCAGCAAAATTGCAAGCAGATGAGATTAGCTCAATAATCAAAGAG
>CAZEIN010000179.1:0-2509 GCA_964512425.1 uncultured Sulfurovum sp. | reverse complement strand
GATGAGTACAAGCAGCATGTGCTAGGTAACAAATATACACCAGAGTGGGCAGAGAAGATCACAGGTGTCAAAGCCAGCGAGATCTATAAAATCGCCAGAGAGTTTATGGCAGCAGCCCCTAAAGCGATCTACTACCAAGGTAGACGTTCTACCTTCTCTACCCAAGATTTCCAGCTCAGACGAGCGCAAGCGATATTCTCAGCACTGGGTGGTGGCATTGATACCAAAGGTGGTATCATCTTTGGGAAAAAGCTCAAGCTGGGTAAGCATGGTACCAATATCCCAGTATATAGTACCAACAAAGACAGAGTAGATTATGACAAAGCAGCCATCGTAGGAAGTACAGGCACATGGATTGGATTCCGTGATGCAGTGCTCGAGGGCAAGCCTTATCCTGTCAGAGCGATGTTTACGTATAAGCATAACCCTATGCTTAACGTTCCTAATATTGCAAAAACAAAAAAGATGTTTGAACAGATGGACTTGGTAGTCACGATAGATACTATGCCTAGTGATACCGTCATGATGAGCGATGTGGTATTGCCTGAGTGTACCTATCTGGAGCGAGAAGACCCTGTTAAAACCTATGGCGGCACACAGCCCTCTATCGCACTCAGACAAAAGGTCATCGAGCCAATGTTTGAGACAAAACCAGTCTATGAGATTATCAAACATCTAGCAGAGAAAATCTCCAAGCCTATGTGGGAAATTGCCAAAAAGCATGACCCCGTGATTCAGAAGAAAATTGCTGGCATGACCCCAGAGCAAGAAGCAGCTCTCTACAAAAAAGAGGGTCATGATCTGACTGATTGGCTCAAGGCACACTCACAAGAGCATGTCAATGAGCACCAAGTAGTCAGCCTCTATGGTGAAGCGGCATGGAAGACACTGAGAGAAAAAGGTGTCTTCTATCCCAAGATGGACAAGTACTTCAAGCAGCTTGGTGAAAACAAGTTCCAGTACTACCCAGAGAAGAAAAAGAGCTACTCTGTCAAAAAAGGCAAATTCCCAACACCTAGCGGTAAAATTGAATTTGTACTACCAAATATGACAGAGAAAGGACTCGATCCTATGCCGACATGGCGTGACGAGATGTATGTCAAGACCCCAGAGGGTAAATTCAAGTTTATCACAGGTCGTCATGCTCAATTCACACAAAATGGCACACAAAACAATGCAGTACTACTCGATCTCATCCCTGAGAACTATCTCTGGGTCAATGCAAGAGTAGCAAAAGAGCGTGGCATCAAGTTCGGTGATATGGTAGAGGTGAGCTCCAAAATCGGTAAAGTACAGATCAAAGCCTATCCTACTGAGAAGATCGCTCCAGACAACCTCTTCTTTGTCCATGGATTTGGTGCGACAAGCGAAGGGCTCAGCCTAGCACATAACAATGGTGCGGCAGACAATTTGATTATCGAAGATATTATGGAGCCCTATTTTGGGGCAGCGGCTATGCACGCGACTATCGTCGATGTAAGGAAGGTGTAATATGGCTAGATATGGAATGGCATTAGACTATAAAAACTGTATCAACTGTAAAGCGTGTGAAGTTGCTTGTAAAGAGGAGAATGGTGTTCTTTTGGGAGCAGACAAACACCGTATCTGGGTAGGTGGCAATGCACCTGCTGGTGAGTGGCCACTATTGGATCTGGCATCTTCGGCATTTTTGCCCTCACAGTGTCAGCACTGTGATGATGCACCCTGCCAAATGGTATGCCCAACACATGCAACCTACTATGACGACAATCATGTCGTGCGCGTAGACAGCGACAAGTGTATTTTGTGTAGCTACTGTATGAACGCCTGTCCTTATGATGCGCGTTATGTGGACGATAGGACTATGACAGTCGACAAGTGTACTTTCTGTAGCGATACGAGACTGGCTCGTGGTGAGACCACCACAGCATGTCAGAATACCTGTCCTACAAAAGTACGAACCTTTGGTGACCTAGATGATTATGACAGTGAGATCAGTATCCTGCTTAGAAGCAGAGAGCACTTCTCACTCAAAGAGAATCTAGGTACAAATCCAAAACTATTCTACCTAACATAAGGAGGCGGACATGAGTATAAAAGAATTTATAACCTCTATTCCTGTGAATAAGGTAGGCATCAAAGACCTGCTTGGCTTTGAAAAAAGTCCTAGAAACCTGCTCGTAGCGGTATTGACTGTTGCATTTGTTGCGATGTTTGTGGTGGGTGTAGCAATATATCTCATGCATGGACACCACGCATACAATGTAACTAGAGAGCACCCATGGGGGCTCTTGATCGCAGTCTACATCTTCTTTGTTGTGAGCTCTACGGGTATGTGTATCGTAGGGTCGCTCGGAGATGTTTTTGGATTCAAAGACTACGAAGCAATCTCCAAGAGAGCGATCTTTGCCTCGATCGTTACGATTTTGGCAGGATTTGCAGTAATCGCATTTGAGATTGGACACCCAGTGACTATGTTGATTTACAACATCCTCAGTCCTGGTCTCACCTCTGCTATTTGGTGGATGGG
>CAZEIN010000178.1:0-2608 GCA_964512425.1 uncultured Sulfurovum sp. | reverse complement strand
ATATCATTGCCCACTACACCTGTAACCACTCGCATCATACACCCCTTTTGTTGGCAATATGGTATCAAATATGGTTTTAAAAGCTCTCAATACTGTATAATATGTAAAAAAATTCTGGAGTTATTATGTCATTTTCTACAGCAGACCTCTGTGATGCACACAAAGAGCGGTTACAAGTGTTGGAGTTGCCCCTGCAGTCTTATGGAGGTCTCACGCAGTGCAGCGGTGAGATTGCGACGGTCAAACTGGACCAAAACAACAAAGCCCTAGTAGAGCTACTCAGGGACCACGCAGGAGAGGGCAGAGTCGTTGTCGTAGATGTAGAGGCGAACTACAATGCCGTAGTAGGAGACAATCTCATGAAGTTTGCCCACGAAAATGGCTGGTCAGGCATCATCATCCACGGCTACGTCCGAGATATCGCCATCACCCGCACGATCCCCGTAGGACTCTTCGCACTAGGCACCTGCCCCAAAAAAAGCTTCGCAGACAACCCCTCTCAGCTGGGCAACCCACTCTCATTTGGAGGCGTGACCTTCATGCAAGGAGCATACCTCTATGCAGACGAGGATGGAGTGATCGTGGCAGAGAGTCTGGAGGATTTATAGTTAGTACGATCATGGTATGTTTGATATGGTTAAACCTACGGTTGGTGCCAATAGTATGTCATCCTGAACTTGATTCAGGATCCACGGTTGGCAGGAGGAGAGATGCCAGATATGCCTATTGCTTGGAGCCCTAGATTCCGTGTCAAGCACGGAATGACGAAGTTCTTTCACGATTCTATTGCATAGTTTGGGTTTAATCTGGTAGGTGTGACCACGTCACACGCTCATGGATACCCAGACACCCATCTTGGTATCCTTCTCTGCTAAACTACTATATGGGTCATTGGCTCCAGATGCCTAAAATGTTTTTTTCTTTACTAGTAGTGGGTGGACACCCTAAAGGTTTTGGTTAAAGATTATTATACATTTTGTGTGGATGCAGGCGTAGGGTGCATTTGCCAACGCACCATGCGAGGAAATTCCACCCACGGTCAAGGCTTCGCCGAAAGGCTCATGGTAGAAGAAAAAGCAGTCAGGTGATGCTAATGCCATAATCTTTTGTCCTCCCTATAATTCTCTGCACAGTTGCTTGGTTTAGTCCCAATACTTTAGCAATCATATGCTGAGAATAGCCTTGTTTATATGCTTTGAGGATAAGTATATTTCTCTCTTTCTTGTCTTGTGTTTGTGAGAGTTTACTTTTTAACTTCTTTTCGTCTGGTTTACTATCTATATTTGGAGCTTCTACTAGACTGGATGCTTTTTTCATCTCTGTTAGTTGTGAAGTGTCTACAGTTGAGTTTAGAAATGCTTTTATGGCTTCTGTGTCATTATCATAGTTTTGTACTATCCATGACTGCTCTAGGCACTCTGGTATGTTATCTATATCCAAGAAGTATTTGTATGAGCCATAGGGGTACTCCTCAAGTGCTTTTACCATATTGGCTTTTAGTGGGTTTTGTTCTATATATAGCATGAGAGTATAGAGATATGCTTCATCAGTGATATACCATGATTTAAATCTTCCTTGCCATAGGTGTCCTGAACGATTGTACTTTTTATTGAAGTAGATTGAGTATTTCATGTTTAGTTGTTGCATATATTTAGAGAGATTCTCTTGGCTTATCTCTATGAGCAAATGGTAGTGATTTGACATGAGGCAATAGTTATGTATAGTGATACCATAGCTTTTGGCATAGAAGCACATCAGCTCTTCAAACTGCTCATAATCAGCTCTCTCTTTGAAAATAACTCTTTGTTCTACTCCTCTGTTGATGATGTGATAGTAGCCTGCTATTTCTATGCGTGGTTTTCTTGGCATTATGTATTCCTTTGGTCTATAGGTAGTATAGCGTATTTAGGATTATAATGGCATTAGCATCACCTGACCCCTTTTGTGCTTTTGTGCTTGTGCTTTTGTGCTTTTGTGTTTTGTTTTTGTTTTTGTTTGACCCCTTTTGTTTTCTTTTGTTTTCTTTTGTTTCTTTTGCTATTGCTCTTTTGCTAAAATATGCCAACCCTAAAAATATCAAATACCGTCACCCTCGACGAAAACGAAGTAGAGATAACTGCCATACGAGCTAGTGGGTCTGGTGGGCAGAAGGTGAACAAGGTCTCTGCCGCGATACACCTGCGTTTTGACATAGAGGTCTCTTCTCTGCCGGAGTCTTACAAAGAGAAGCTACTCTCCCTCAAAGACAAACGCATCACCCAAGACGGTATAGTAGTCATAAAGTCTCAACAGCACCGAAGCCAAGAACAGAACAGAGATGAAGCCCTGGAGCGTCTGGTGGAGCTCATCAAGAGTGTGACAGTCACTCAGAAAAAGCGTCTGCCCACTAAGCCCACCAAAGGCTCTGTCCATCGACGACTAGACTCGAAGAAGAAACAGAGCAGTAAGAAGAAGTTGCGGGGGAAGGTGGAGAGGGAGTGAGGCTAAAAACTTGCCAATCGTATAAAATTATGATACGATTAGACTATATAATCGTATCATTTGGAGTGAAATATGAAAAAATGGTTGTGGGAACATCGAGACTACCCCTCATTTCCCTACATGACAG
>CAZEIN010000177.1:0-2195 GCA_964512425.1 uncultured Sulfurovum sp. | reverse complement strand
TGGACATTCCTTCGTAATTATTATCTGTTTTTATCTATATTTAAGAGGATACTGTGCTATAATGCTCCAATCAATTACTAAAAGGAAGAAATAATGACAAAAGTAGAATTTGTTGAACTTGTACAAAAAAATGGCGGATTTGATAGCAAAGCAGCGGCAGAGAGAGCAGTAAAAGCATTTACTGATTCAGTAACAGACGCACTCAAAAAGAAAGAGTCAGTATCTCTCGTTGGTTTTGGTACGTTTTCAACAGCAGATGTAGCAGAAAAGAGTGGTAAAGTTCCAGGAACTGATAAGACTTATACCAAAGCAGCACATACTGCACCAAAGTTTAAGTTTGGTAAAACCATCAAAGACGCAGTAGCAAACTAAGCATCTCTTCCAGATTGCTACTGTGGTAGCAATCTATTCCCCTTTGAACCATCCTTTCACCCGTGCAAATGCACTCTCGAAACTACTTTTATGTGGACGACTCTCTACGCCATAACTCTCTTGCAGTTTCTCCAATAACGCTTTTTGCTCTTCATTGATATCGTCAGGAAGTATCATTTTGATTTGAGCGATGAGGCGCCCCTTGTGACCAGAGCGGACATCTGCGATACCCTCTCCCCGGAAGACAAACTGCTCCTTGTCTCTGGTGCCAGGCTTGAGATTTAGATCGAGTTCTCCTTCGAGTGAGGGGATAGTAATGGTCTCACCCAAGATACACTGTGTAAAGAATGTAGGCACTACAATATAAATATCACTACCATCACGCACAAAATGCTCATCCTCTTCAACACTAAATGTCAGATAGAGATCACCGCGCTGTCCATGCTTGTTTTCATTGCCATAGCCTGCTACTCTGAGTCTGTTACCTGTATCTACGCCTGCAGGAATAGCGAACTTGACAGTCTGCTCCTGCTCTGTATATCCTTGTGCGTGGCAGGTGTGACATTGATCCATGACACTCTGACCGCTGCCATGACACTGAGGGCACTCTTGGGCAAAGGTCATAAATCCCTGTCTCATGACTACTTGTCCTTGTCCTTTGCAGTAGTCACAGGATTTCATCTTGCCACCCTTGGCTCCTGTGCCACTACAGTCATCGCAGGGTACTTTGTAGGAGACGGTGATCTCTTTTTCTGCACCAAAGACTGCTTCATGAAAAGGTAGATCAAGTGTCATCTCAAAATCCATAGCGTATTTGGCAGAGGGGTCTCTACGGCGACTCTGCCCACCGAATCCTCCACCAAAACCGCCACCGAACATGGAGTTAAAAACATCCATGATATCATCCATGCTGTTGGCGTGGAATCCAGCTCCTTGACGCTCTAGACCCTCTTTGCCATACTGATCATAGATTTGTCGCTTTTCCTCTTTGCCTAGCACATCATAGGCTTCGTTGATGCGTTTGAACTGCTCTTCTGCCTCTTTATCATTAGGATTTTTATCAGGATGATATTTGATGGCTAATTTTCGGTAGGATTTTTTAATCTCTACACCAGTGGCATCTCTGCTAACCTCTAGTATCTCATAGTAATCAACTGTCATTGTTTTTTCCATTTGTATAAAATTATTTTCGGAATTTTACCATAATATTTTGATATAATGCCAAATCTAATATAGGAGAATAGAAGATGATTATGCATATCGTAATGTTTACATTCAGAGAATCAACCACGCAAGACGACATCCAAGAGGCCCAAACACAGATAGAGCAACTCATTGATCTCGTACCGGGACTTCAGCATATCAAGGTTGGAATCAATTTTGCTGATGAGGAGCGTGCGATGGATATGGTGCTGATCAGCAGCTTTGCATCTCGTGAGGATTTGGATTTTTATGCGACCCATCCTGAGCATCTCAAGGTCATCGCATTTATCAAAACGATAGCATCCTATACCAAAGTGGTGGATTTTGAAGCATAAGATTGCTCCTTTTGAAAATCTCGTAGAGGCATTCCATGCCTTGCCAGGGATTGGTAAAAAAACCGCAGTGAGGCTGGCATACCATATCGCTGTAGAGGATGGGTTTGTCGGGGTCAAACTCGCCCATGCAATCGAGGATGCGGTAGAGAGTGTGGGTAAATGCCTGCACTGCCACAATATGAGCGAAGATGAGCTCTGTAGCATCTGTGCCGATGAGAGTAGGGATCATAGTAAACTCTGCATCGTCCAGAGTGCCAAAGACATCCTCTCTATCGAAGAGAGTGG
>CAZEIN010000176.1:0-3179 GCA_964512425.1 uncultured Sulfurovum sp. | reverse complement strand
CCTATTTTCAAATCGGTAACAAGTATATCCTGCGTGTGGCATTGGATGAGGAGACGGGGAGGCTCTATGGCTCACAAAAGATCGGTAGATGGCTAGAGGATTCAGTGGGGCTGACTCCCAGCCAAAAGGTCGAAGCACTGGTCATCGCCCAGACACCTCTGGGGTATAAAATCGTCATTGAAAATCGTTTTGAAGCGATGCTCTACAGCAATGAAATTTTCGAACCTTTGGAGGTGGGGGATAGAAAAACAGTTTATATCAAAGCCATACGCAGTGATGGAAAAGTGGACTGTTCTTTGCAACCATTAGGCAAGCAGGCAAAAATCTCAGCTGGAGAGAAAAAGGTACTAGAGATTCTCCAAGAGAGAGGCGGATCTGTAGCGATCACGACCAAAAGTAGTGCAGAGGAGATAGAGGCAGTATTTGGGATGAGCAAGAAAATGTTCAAGGCTACCGTGAATCCTATGCTGGTGGATGGTAGATTGAGGGTTGAGGAGGGGGTGGTGAGCAGTGAGCAGTGAGCAGTGAGCAACTAGCAACTAGCAACTAGCAGTGAGCAACTAGCAGTGAGCAGTGGGTAGTGGGTAGTGGGTAGTGGTTGGTTATGAAATGTTATTTTGGGATTTGGGTAGAGCTATTATTTGGGTTTAACCTCTGTTTGCTATACTTTGAGTATCTAAAATTAAAAAAGGAAGAAACATGGAACTCAGTGATCTTTTGCGTATGGGTGCAGGCTTGATACAAAACAACAGTGATGAGGCGACTACAGGGCTAGATGCAGATTTGATCAGCAGTGCATTGGGTGGATTGCTTGGCGGTGATGGTGCAGGTGGCTTGGATCTCTCTGCAATCATAGGCAAGATCGCTAGTAGTGCAGGAGAATCAGGTGGCTTGATGGAGATGGTGGGTTCATGGATGGGGAGTGGTGAAAATGCATCTATAGACCCAGATCAGATGGGTGATTTGCTTGGTGGAGATAAGATTTCAGAGTTTGCAGATAGTTTGGGTATCTCATTGGAGAGTGCCAAGCAGGCATTGGCAGATTCTCTACCAGGAGTCATCGATCAGGCAACACCTGAGGGTGATGGCGGTATGTTGGATGGGTTGCTGGCCAGTGTCGGTGGTGCAGAGGGTGCCATAGGAATGGTTGGAAAACTGTTTGGACGGTAACAAAACGGGCTTTGCCCGTTGTCCATATCTTTGGGCAGATATAGAATCTGCCCCTACATTTTACATTAAAGAAATATCCTTGTGAAAATCATTCTATTTTGTTTATTTTTTCTACTTTCTATGGTAGAAGCCCAAACACTCAAAATCGCCTCCTATAATGTCGAGAACCTCTTTGATATGCAACGCTCTGGGTACGAGTACAAAGAGTATCAGCCTAACCGTCACGGCTGGACAGCATCCATGCTCAGTAAAAAAATAGCGCATCTAGCAGAGGTGATTTGTGATCTGGATGCGGATGTGATTGGTTTGCAAGAGGTGGAGAATGATGCGGTACTCTCACAGCTACAAAAGGTGCTCAAGCGCGTAGGATGCGACTACCCCTATCATGCGATTACACATACCAAGCAGACCCCTATCCACAATGCACTACTCTCCAAAGTAGCACTCAAGAAGAGCAAGGACATTGTTATTTTTCGAAATGGCAAACACAGAAGTATCTTGGAGGTCATGCTCAAAACAGATGCGCCACTGTATCTCTTTGTCAACCATTGGAAATCCAAGGCAGGTCCAGAGAGTCAGCGTCTCCCCTATGCCAAGGCGATGGCAAAGCGTATCGCTTCATTGCCTACAGGTGCAGAATATATCATGCTGGGTGACTTTAACAGTGACTATCATGAATATCAAACGATGACAGCCAAACATAATGACACACAGGGAAAAACGGGGATTAACCATATCCTCAAAACGATCCAAGGGGATGCACTGGTCAGATGGCATCATCTAACAGCGGGATACCACTATAACCTCTGGCTAGAGTTACCGTCCTATGCCAGATGGAGCCATAATTTTTATGGAGACAAAGAGGGGATTGATGCAATCATAGTGCCTGCCTCTCTCCATGATGGTGGTAGCTGGGAGTATCAAAAGGGGAGTTTTGGGGTATTCAAGCCAGACTACCTCTTTGGCAAGCGAGGCAGGGTCAAACGCTGGGAGTATAAGCATGGCAAACACACAGGCAAGGGCTATTCAGATCATCTGCCTGTGTATGCACTGTTTTCACTAGGTGAAGTGAGTCAGAAGAAGCCCAAGAGTGTGGGAGTGTGGGCGAGCGTCATGTCCTGGTGGGATGGAGACAAGGAGCCCTCTACACCAGCAGAAAAAGCAATGATTGGGATAGAAACTAGCACGGAGCCCAAAGTTGTATCGATTGCAACACTCATAGACTCGCAGAGGCTAGAAAAGCCAGTCATGCTCAAGGATGTGAAGGTCATCTTCAAACATAGGGATACAGCTATCATCAAACAGCACCCAGAGGGCAGAGCCATCCTCCTCTATCGCTGTGCTGCTGAGATGGAAGTAGGGCAGAGCTATGATATCCTCGTCTATCTCAAAAAGCAGTATAAGGGCTTGGACGAGTTGGTAGATATCTCTGTGGTGAGAGAGAGGACGACTATCAGGAGCACCGATTATATACCACGGTTTACTCCTGAGATGATGAATCAACGCGTTTTTATCAATGAGGTGGTTGCCAAGATTGAGGGAGTGATAAAAAAGAGGAAAATAATCGTCAATAGCACTCCTGTGGCACTCTACTTCAAAAAAGGGATAAAAAGACCCAAAGATGGTAGCCGTATCAGGATAAAAAGAGCCCAAATTGGCTATTATAAAAACCATAATGAGCTGGTGGTCTGGGATCAAAATGACTATCAGGTATTGGAGTAACAATGGAATATTATTTGTGGATTTTGGCATTTCATGTGATGAGCTTTATGAGCTGGATGGCCATGTTGTTTTACCAGCCTAGACTCTATGTCTATCATAGTGAACATGCAGACAATGAGGGTTTTGTAGAGGTAGTACAGATACAGGAGAACAAGCTGTATAAATACATTGGCAATCCAGCGATGTGGGCTACGATTCTCTCAGGTTCAACTATGCTCTATCTCAATCCTAGCTACCTTACCCAAGGGTGGATGATTGCAAAGTTGATTTTTTTGGCTCTGTTGATT
>CAZEIN010000175.1:0-2817 GCA_964512425.1 uncultured Sulfurovum sp. | reverse complement strand
CCTCGGTATCTCGTAGATGAGGCTCAAACAGTTTGATGAAATGATGCCAAAGCATGAGACGATTACGCTCCCTGAGCCACGGGAAGCCCATCTGAGAGAGTCCTCTGAGCCTAGGCATAAAGCGTCCATCCTCCCCTTCTACCTCGAAATCTATCAGATGCCCCAGCTGTAGGATAGAGTGACGAGCCCCAAAGAACCGATAATAACTACGGATAGATCGCTCTGTGAGCACGATAGCGATACTGTCTTCATTTTTGGCACGTCTGAGTGCTACTACAAAACCTTTCATGGTGTGAGTATAGCATAGATGGCCAATGAGAACCTTTTGTGATCCAATATGCCTGCAATTGTAGCATCAGTATAGCAACTATTTACAAAACGAAACTCTTTTGTAATCAATTCGTAACTATTTGTGTAGTTTTATCTAAAATTTTATTAAGACATACTATACTTATGACGTATCGAATGATAACATCACTCAAAAGGACGAGAATGAGAAAAAAGATTCTGTTTAGTGTTGCGGCACTAACATTGACATCAGGTGTGCTATTGGCACAAGAGACACTCAGATTGATTACGTGGAAGGGGTATACACCGACTGAATTGGTCAAAAAATTTGAGAAAGAGTCAGGCATCAAACTCAAGATTACGTACTCCAACAATGAAGAGATGATTGCAAAACTCAGAGCAACCCGAGGTGGTGGATTTGACTTGGCACAGCCTAGTCAGGATAGAATTAGCTTCGTACAGAAGAAATTTCCTATCTATCAACCAATTGATTATGCTAAAGTTGATGCGGCACAAATCATTCCATCTATGCTAGATGCAGTGAAGAAAAATTCTGGTGTTGATGGCAAAGGCTATGCAGTACCATTCTGCTATGGTACTACTGGCATGATCGTCAATAAAAAAGAGGCTCCAGGAGCTAGCGATTGGTCGGATCTCTGGAATCCCAAGTATGCTGGAAAAATCTCTTATAGACTCAAGAGACCTATCCTCATCGGTGCAGCATTTGGTATGGGCAAAGATCCATTTGCTCTCTATGGAGACAAAAAAGCGTATGCAGCACTCATTGAAGAGGTGACTAAGAAGCTGATCGATTCCAAGAGTATGGTTAAAACATACTGGACAAGTGGTGACACACAAGTAGCACTCGCTAAGAGCGGTGATGTTATCGTAGAGTCTGGTTGGGATGGAAAAGGATGGTCACTCCATAAAGACAATCCAGATATCGACTTTATCGCACCAAAGAGTGGAGCACTAGGCTGGATCGATACATTTGCAATCCCAGCAAAGTCTAAAAATACAGAGGGTGCATATAAGTTTATCAACTTTATGCTCAAGCCTGAAAATGCAGCTTACTTCACTAACAAAGAAGGATACGGTACAGCATCTGCAGGTGCAGATAAGTTCTTGAATGCTGATATTAAAGCTGATTTTGCTAGGTCATTTTCAAAAGCAGACATAGACAATATCAAATGGCACCCACCAGTACCAGCTGGATTTGAGTCTATTGAGTCAAAAGCACTTGAGAGAATTAAGGCAGCCAACTAACTACCTTTATCTACAAAGAGATTTTCTCTTTGTAGATATTATTATTCCTATATGAGTATACATCAGAGCTTTCGGGAGCTTTGATGTATACACAAAAAGGAGATAATATGAGCAGTATATTGGAACTAAAGAATTTGTCAAAACACTTTGATGATTTTATAGCCGTTGACAAGGTAAACATGTCCGTTAAAGAGGGTGAGTTTATCTCTGTATTGGGGCCCTCTGGATGTGGAAAAACCACGCTATTGAGAATCATCGCTGGTTTCTTGGAGGAGGGCGTAGGTGATGTGGTGATTAATGGTGAATCCATGAAGGGTATCTCTCCTGAGGACCGTCCTGTCAATATCGTTTTTCAATCTCTCGCACTCTTTCCTATGATGAATGTTTATGAAAATGTGGCCTTTGGACTCAGGAGAAAAAAACTCTCCAAAGACGAGGTGGCACATCGTGTTAATGATATGCTTACACGTGTGGGTTTACTGGGGTTTGAAAAGAAAAAGATCAATGAACTTTCTGGCGGACAAAAACAGCGTGTGGCTATTGCTAGAAGTCTCGTTATGAAACCTACTATCTTGCTCCTAGATGAGCCGCTAAGTGCGTTGGATAGAAAGCTAAGAGAGCACATGAAAGTAGAGCTCAAAATTCTACAAAAAGAGATAGGTACTACTTTTATCTATATTACGCATGATCAATCTGAAGCACTCGTGATGAGTGATCGTGTGGCTGTGATGAACAAGGGGTTCTTGGAGCAGGTAGATACACCTAGGAATCTCTATAAGCATCCTGCAACTGGCTTTGTCGCTGGTTTTGTTGGGGAAAACAACAAACTTGAAATTACAGGAAGAGAGGGTGACACTATTACTACACAAAGTGGCTGGAAAATCAAAAGACCAGGATTGGATTTTGATCCTATTGTGGCCTTTATGCGTCCAGAGGCATTTGTAGTAGATCCTGCTGAGGATTTAGCAGATGTAGTGCCATTTGACGTAGAGATTAAAACTATTCTGTTTGATGGTGCCAATACCAAGATGTCTGTTGCTTCGGAAACAGGCGACATTATCCTAATTTCATTGCCGCAAAATGCTAAATTTGAAAGACTCAAAGAGGGCGACCATATCAAAGTGGGTATTACCTATGATGATATCAAATGCTATAAGGATTAGAAATGAAAAGTAGTAAAAAAGCATTTTATTTTCTTGTTGTTCCTGTTTTGTTGTGGCTGGTACTTTTGATTATCTTGCCACATATCGATCTCTTTGTGAG
>CAZEIN010000174.1:0-2338 GCA_964512425.1 uncultured Sulfurovum sp. | reverse complement strand
CACAGAAAAAGGTCTGTACATGATAGCAACCATTCTCAAAAGTGATGTTGCCTTCGAGTTCAATCTAGGATTTGCCAAAGTCAGCAGGAGTGTCAAAAGAATCAAAAAGGGTACAGAGAAATGAAAATAGCCATAGCAGGTACCGGATATGTAGGACTATGCAACGGATTGCTACTGGCACAAAACCATGAGGTGGTAGCCCTTGACATCATCCCCGAAAAGGTAGAGATGATCAATCAAGGCATCTCACCCATCGAAGACAAAGAGATACAAGAATATCTATCCAAAGCAATCCAACATTCAAAATCAAACATTCAACATTCTTTCAAGGCTACACTCGACAAAGAAGAGGCCTACAAAGAGGCAGATTTTATCATCATCGCTACCCCGACAGACTACGACCCTGATACAAACTACTTCGATACTTCTTCGGTCGAAGCGGTGATCGGGGATGTGCTGGCGATCAATCCTGATGCCGTGATGGTCATCAAATCTACGGTTCCAGTGGGCTATACGGAAAAAACAAAAAAACAATTCAGCACGCACCATTCAAAATCGAGCATTAACCTTATCTTCTCTCCTGAATTTCTTCGCGAAGGCAAGGCGCTCTATGACAATCTCCACCCCTCGCGTATCATCGTAGGTGAGCGATCCGAAAGAGCCAGAGTCTTTGCTGATCTGCTGGCAGAGGGTGCTATCAAAGAGGATATTCCTGTTCTCTTTACCGACAGCACCGAAGCCGAAGCGATCAAGCTCTTTTCCAACACCTATCTGGCGATGCGAGTGGCTTACTTTAATGAGCTTGACAGTTATGCAGAGGTGCATGGACTGGATACACGACAGATCATCGAGGGGGTTGGCCTCGATCCACGCATCGGTGATCACTACAACAATCCATCGTTTGGCTACGGCGGCTACTGCCTGCCCAAAGATACCAAACAGCTTTTGGCGAACTACAAAGATGTTCCCAGCAACATCATAGAAGCCATCGTCAATGCCAATTCTACAAGAAAGGACTTCATCGCCAACGCTATCATCAAAAAACTCCAAACATCTACTAATTCAACATTCAGCATTAAACATTCAGCATCCCCCAAAGGGGTTGTCGGTATTTACCGCTTGGTGATGAAGAGTGGCTCGGACAATTTCCGATCTTCTGCTATTCAGGGCATTATGAAACGGATCAAGGCCAAAGGAATTGAGGTTGTGGTCTATGAGCCTGTGCTTGAGGAGGAAGAGTTTTATCATTCAAGGGTTATTAAAGATCTGGATGAGTTTAAGAAAGTTTCGGATGTGATTGTCGCAAATAGAGTGACTGATGATCTATCAGACGTACGTGAGAAGATCTACTCTCGAGATCTTTTTGGGAGAGACAGTTGATCATGCAAGGTGCATCCGTCTTTTTGTATATCCTTGCAGACCAAAAGCATTTGGATGTGTCGGCAACGCACTGTAGCCAGAGTGCGCAAAAACGACCCCGAGGAGCGATACGCAGGTGATAAACAGACTCAAATCTCTCAAAAACAACCAAGGGTTTATGAAGTATTTTCAAAACACCTCTTGGCTCTTTGCCGAAAAAATCTTACGCATGTTGGTTGGACTGTTTGTAGGGATCTGGGTGGCGCGCTATCTCGGCCCTGAGCGATTTGGATTGCTCTCTTATGCTCAGAGTTTCGTTGGGCTTTTTAGTGCGATTGCTACTTTGGGGCTCAATGGTATCGTCGTTCGCGAGGTGGTCAAAGATCCCAAAAGAGAAAACGAGCTTATCGGAACCGCTTTTGTTTTAAAACTTTTTGGAGCCGTCTTGACATTGCTGGTTTTGTACATCGCTATTCATTTCACATCAAATGACACATACACAAATACATTGATTTTTATCATCGCCAGTGCTGTTGTATTTCAGGCTTTTAATGTTGTAGATATGTACTTTCAAGCAAAAGTGATGAGTAAATATGTTGTCTTTGCGAATAGTTTTTCACTTTTAGTCTCAAGTATAGTAAAGGTTTTACTTATTTTAAATGAAGCACCGTTAATCTATTTTGCTTATGTTGTTGTGTTTGATAGTGTTATTATGGCATTAGGGTATATCTACTTTTTTATAAAAAATTCAACATTCAAAATTCAACATTTAACATTCAACAAATCAATTGCCATTGATTTGTTGAAAGATAGTTGGCCTTTAATCTTAAGCGGAGTCGTAGTAGCAATATATATGAGAATAGATCAGGTGATGATCAAAGATATGTTGAGCAATGAAGCAGTTGGCAATTACGCAGCAGCAGTCAGGCTCAGTGAAGCTTGGTATTTTATCCCTATGGTCATAAGCTCTTCACTTTTC
>CAZEIN010000173.1:0-9999 GCA_964512425.1 uncultured Sulfurovum sp. | reverse complement strand
CTTTTAAAAAAATAATAACCCATTATAACAAAAAATTGTGTCAAAATTGTGTAAGATACCCCGCAATCTGCTAGGCACCCTTCTTTTCTACTATCTCCACTAGCCCTCGGCTTATCTCATGTAACTCTTTATCCAATAATGCCAAGACCTGATCTCTATCAATGAGATCCTCTCGCATTAGCCATGCTAGCCCTCTCTCTACCAGAAACTGGGCATTATGATACTGATGATCACTAGCTGCATAGGGATAGGGGATAAAAAGTGTAGGTAATGCCGTAGCACTGAGCTCCCAAAGTGTAGAGGCGCCCGCCCTCGCAATGGCAAAATCAGCCTCTGCCATATACACAGCCAGTTGCGTGGTAAAGCCAAATACTTCTGCTTCAATCCCTAGCTTGGAGTATGACTCTTTGACCATATCGATATGACGTTCACCTGCTTGATGTATGATTTTGATGCCTCGGTCGTGGAGTATCGGTGCTAGATCTAGGGCTAGATTGTTGATCGCTACAGCACCTTGTGATCCACCTAAAAAAATAACCGTTTGAACCTTTTCTCGTATGCGTGCTTCCTCAAAAAAGATCTCTTTGATCGGATAGGCATGGATCGGGCTCTCATCCAGATAAGAGGAGATAAAGGCAGTAGCATGTTTTTGGAGTACCCTATTGAGAGAACCCAAGGCCGCATTTTGCTCATGGATCACGAGAGGGATTCCCATGCTCTTGGCTGCAAAGGCTGTTGCAGCAGAGGAGAAACCACCCACTGAGAAAACCACGCTTGCCTCATGCTCCTTGAGAAGCCTGCGTGCCTGAAGAAAGGCTTTAAAAAGCATCCAGAGAGATTTGACTTTACCTAGTTTTCCCTGATTGACCACCCCTCTAGTCTCCATAAAATATTTGGCATCAAAATCCTCATCCCGCCCAAACCACTGATGATCCTGCCCCTGCGTAGAGCCGATATAAACCAACTGTGTTGGTAGCGTTGGGCGTTGGGCATTTGGCGTTGAGGATGTTTCTATATCACTCTGCAATACAACCTTTGGTTCCTCATTCCTCAATCCTCGCTCCTCATTCACTAGAGCCTCTTTGACTGCCTTGATAATGGCTAGATGCCCACCCGTGCCGCCTCCAGTCATAACGATACTCATACTGACTCCTCTTTGAATTTTCTCTTTTTGGAAATCATCAATACCAAACCTATGCCTACTGAAGCCGCCATGATATGTGATCCTCCATAACTGAGAAAGGGAACAGCAATACCCTTGATAGGAATCATCCCAGAGATACCATAGCTATTGACTAAAAATGCCAATACAATCAATAGTCCTACCCCCATACTGAACAGATGATACATAGGATTCTCTACCTTTGAAGCAATATGAAAAATACGAAACAAAATTACAGCAATCAACAGTGAAACTACTACAATACCCATAAACCCCAACTCTTCACCTATCCCAGCCAAAACAAAGTCTGTATGCACTTCACTCAGATAGCCTAACTTAAACTGCCCATCTCCAAGCCCTTGTCCCCATAACCCACCATGATGAATAGCATTCAGAGCATAGGATATCTGATGTGGTTCAGAAGCAGCATCAACTCTAATCTCAGAAACCATTGATTTAGGGAAATATGCTAAAAAGTTGTCCTGAACCGTTGACCACCAACTTTTAATCCTAGCCATACGATGTGGGGCAATAGTAACCAAAATAACAAACCCTATCAAACCTATAAAAATATTAACAAAAAAGAGTTTTATACTTCGTCCAGCAAAAAGGAAAAGAATCACCAATGTAAATGCCAAAACCATTACTTGACCTAAATCCTTCTGAAAAACAGCAATAAACATTACCGCCACTGCAAATATACCCATATAGGGAAGTATAACTTTGATTTCATTCCATAATGAAAGTCTACCATGATGGAGTATTTTACGCGAAAAACTCCATGCAAGAAAAAAAACAAACCCTATTTTAAAATACTCTACAGGAGAGATAGAGACCGGCCCTAATCGAATCCAGCGTTTTGCGCCAAGAATATCTTTGACCAGCGTCTCTGGCAAAAATGGCATCACTACCATAGCGACAAAAGAGACAATAAAAAGAACAAACCCTATACGCACAAACCATACATCGGGGTCAAGCCTACTCAAAAATACAATCAGAAATATACCCATCATCACAGCAACAAGCTGCCTCACAAAAAAATGCAATCCCCAAAAATCTGTAAACCCATGATATAACACTGCATACGTCGAAAGAGAGTATGTCATTGCCAACGAAATGGTAAACAATATGATTATTGCGGTAAAAAGATATTTATCAATCATGGTTTTTCTTATTTTTCTATTTTTTAGTATTAAGTCTCAATATTATAGTATATTTGAAGATAAATTCTACTAAAATATCAAAAAATGAGTTATATTTTGGAGGCGTTATGCAAAACAGAGAAAGGACTTTTGCTCAGAAGCCGATCAGAACATTGGTCCTTTATGTATTGCTTGTTCTTGCTATTTTGGGATTTGTTATCTCTATATTTCATACTGTTACAGAAAAACGTCGTCTTCCTTCTCATACCGCAATGATTCATGATAGAGCATTGCGTGGAAAAATCATCTCTAGGGACGGCTATACACTGAGTCGATCCAATAAAACCTACCAAGCAACACTCTTTACACAAAGTATTGAACCTGCAAAAAAATCTCTTCTGATTCGACTTTTTTCTATTTATAGCAATATAGATGAACAGATACTCAAAGATGCACTTCAAAAAAAGAGTGGGTATACAATACTAGCAGACAAACTCAATGCTGGCACTGCCATTAGACTCAAATCATTGGCATATAAACTACGAAGACTCGGGGTTTTTCGACCCACAAAAAACCGCTATGGTCTTGATATCCTCTACGGATTAGATATCACAGAAAATGGTGAAGATCGTTCATTTCCTCTCAAAGACACACTTTCTCCTGTCTTGGGCTATGTGAGAGATGAAGAGGAAGGAAAATATACAGAAGTCAAAGGGGTGAAGGGTCTAGAAAGACGCTATGACAAGTATCTAGATAGTAATCACGATGGATATGTTAGAGGAATGAGAGATGTTTCTAGTACCATTATTCGGAACAAAACCAGTATCAAAAAACGTAGACAAGATGGGCTAGATGTGCATCTAAATATTCCTCTCTCACTTCAAAGAAGGGTAGAAGTCACACTTGACCACATGAAAGCATTGACACATGCTCAAGAGATTATTGCAGGAGTGATGGAAAGTAAAACAGGGAAGATCATTGTATTGGCCAGTTCTGAACGTTACAATCCTGATCATATTAGCCAGTCTGATATTTACAATCTTAATCCCAAATTTAGTGAATTTCTCTATGAACCAGGTTCAGTGATGAAGCCTATCACGCTTGCTATCGCATTGCAAGAAGGAAAAGTAACACCTGATACCTGGCTTGATACCAAAGGTGGAAAACTCAAAATTAGTGAGAAATATACTATCAGTGATGATGAAAAATTTGATACTCTTACTGCAACAGATGTTATTGTGCACTCTTCAAATGTAGGTATCTCCAAAATTGCATGGAGATTAACAGGCAAAACATTTTACGAAGGATTTAAAAAATTTGGTTTTGGAAATATTTCAGGCATAGATTTATCTAGAGAGTTAGCAGGAAAAATCAAATCTGCGAAGCTCCTTACTGGTAAACTGCATCGTGCCAACCAAGCCTATGGTTATGGTATGACAGCTACCTTTACACAGCTCTGGAAAGCCTACAGTGCATTTAACAATAACGGTATAGCCGTCACCCCTCGCATCACAAACTATCTTCAGGGAGGAGATAAGGTAAAATACCTCATCAAACCTACCGTCACAAATCTCATGCCCATCAACAAAAAAACTGCTCTGCAAATGAAGAATATACTTCAAAAAGTGGTACAGGAGGGCACAGGAAAAGCAGCCCAGTACCCTGGTCTAGAAGTAGGGGGGAAAACAGGTACTGCACATATCGTTGAAAAACGAAAATATATTGACAAATATAATAGTAGCTTTTTCGGGTTTGCCAATGATGACAAAGGCAACAAATACACAATCGGTGTGCTTGCAATCAAACTCAATAAAAGGCATATGCATTTTGCATCACAATCAGCTGTACCCACATTCAAAAAAATTATCACCAATCTGATTGAACAAGGCTATTTAGCACCTGACCTCTCTATGATACAAAAGCAAGCAATGGAAAAAGCAGAGAAAAAACGTCAAGAAGCTGCCAAACGCAAACAACGCCTACGCACCAAAGAGATCAAAGCACAACTCAAAAGAGAGCGGCAAGAGATACGACGTAAACAGAGACTGAAAAAACGTCGTATCATAAAACATAGAAATACGAGCAGATCATTACAAAAAAAACAAAACCCAAAACAGAAGCATCGTCCTACACCACATGAAGCAGTACCTGATCTATTCTAAATCCAGATATTATCAATCAACCGTGGCTTGCCTACCCATGCAGCTACCAGGATAATTGTATTGCCTATCTCTACCTCTTTTAGCTCTTCAAAGGCACGATTTACAATAGCCGTATACTCTATGCGATCTGCATCCTGCAGGATACTATGCATCTGTTCTTGGATATCTTGACTTTTGAGAGTACCATCCATGACCATTTCTGTAGCTTTTTTGAGTGACTTGGAGAGACATAATGCACGCTCCTTCTCCTCACTGCTGAGATAAGTATTACGGCTACTCAGTGCCAATCCTTGTCCATTACGAATAATCTCACAAGGGACAATCACTACATCCATAAAATAGTTACGTACCATCTGCATAATCAGTGCCAACTGCTGGGCATCCTTTTTACCAAAATAGGCACGTGTAGCAGATGTGAGATTCAATAGTTTCATCACCACTTGAAGCATCCCATCAAAATGCCCTGGACGCTTGGCACCCTCTAGGATATAGCCTCGTATCTGGGGTGCACCTATACAGAGCTCATCCGTCTCATACATCTGGGCAATCGTAGGCATAAAGAGGATATCCGCTTTGGCTAGTTCACAGATTTTGATATCTGCCTCATCTTTGCGTGGATAGGCATCCAGATCCTCTCCCTCCAAAAACTGTGTAGGATTCACAAAGATCGAGACAATGAGATGTGCATTCTCCTCTCTAGCCCTACGAATCAGGGAGATATGCCCCTCATGCAAAGCTCCCATAGTCGGCACAAATCCCACATCGCCTGTCAATGTCATTCTGGCTGCTTGTAGCTCGGCTACGGTTCTTGCTATAATCATCGCTAACCCTCTATTTTGTTATCTTTTGGTAAAATCATACCAAAAAAAGTGGATAATTAATAGTATGCAGTGAACGATTCACTATTTGCTATTTGCTATTTGCTCGAAAAAGGAACTTTTTCGATGGATAATTATGAATACAGTGAACTACTCAAAAGCCTCTCGACCAAGATAGAGAATATTACTAACATAGTCAAACCCGACACACTAGAAGCACGACTCGTAGAGATAGAGCAGATGCAGCAAGATCCTGCCTTCTGGAGTGATGCGAGCACTGCAGGAAAAGTCTCCCAAGAAAAAACCCGTACCCAGCGTATCCTCTCTACCTACAATGATGCCAAAGATGCCGTACACGATGCAGTAGAGTATTTCGAGATGGCCAATGCAGAAAAGGACGAAGAGACGCTAGAGATGCTCTATGAAGATGCCACATCTCTAGGAGAGCGTACCAATGCCCTAGAAGTTCAGATGATGCTCAGTGGTGAGCATGACAGCACCAATGCCATCATCTCTATCCATCCAGGTGCAGGAGGCACAGAGAGCCAAGACTGGGCGAGTATGCTCTACCGTATGTATTTGAGATGGGCAGAGCGTCATGGCTTTAAAGTAGAAGTACTGGACTACCAGCCAGCTGAAGAGGCAGGAATCAAAGATGTCTCTTTCATCATCAAAGGCGAAAATGCCTATGGCTACCTCAAGGTGGAAAACGGCATACATAGACTTGTACGCATCAGCCCCTTCGACTCCAATGCCAAGCGTCATAACTCATTTAGCTCCGTAATGGTCTCTCCTGAGATAGAGGATGATATCGATATCGAGATAGAGGACAGAGACATCCGTATCGATACCTATCGGGCCAGTGGTGCAGGCGGGCAGCATGTCAACAAGACAGAATCAGCCATCCGCATCACCCACGAGCCTACTGGCATCGTTGTACAGTGTCAAAATGACCGAAGCCAGCACAAAAACAAAGCTGCTGCGATGAAGATGCTCAAATCTAGACTCTATGAATTTGAAATGGCAAAAAAGCAAGCAGAAATAGACGGGATAGAAAAATCAGATATAGGCTGGGGACATCAGATACGCTCCTATGTCATGCAACCCTACCAGCAGGTCAAAGATACTAGAAGTGGACAAGCATTTACTAATGTAGATGCCATATTAGATGGAGACATTGATAAGATGCTCGAGGGGGTATTAATCGCTCAAGCAAAATAATATCTAAAATCCATAACGAATAACAATTTTGCCTTTATCAACTGTTATGTTTTTGATAAACCGAGCAGAAAAGCTTTCTTTTACTTGATAAATTTCAATATCCGTCAACTCACGCAATGCGATGACATTCAATGCACTTCTTGCCGCTCTTGATATATATTGAGCTAAAGAACTGTCTTTAAATGCCATACCAACAGGTGTTACCTCTTTGAGAAATATCTTTTTTGTTTTAGGATCATATCTTAACCCAGCAGCAAGTGTCAAAGACCCATCTATCCCCTCAGGAATCTCAAAACTTGTTAATCCAAAAGCGACGGAAAGAATCACTCTGTCACTTTTTGAGGAGGGAATTAATCTCGCACGCTTTAAAGAAACATTACCAAATGAAGATTTTTTCTGTAATGGAAAGACTTTGGAGAATGCTTGATTAATCTCTTCTGTTGAGATAGTTGAAGTATAACTCAATAGACTACCAGGACCTCCCTTGGAACTACAACCATTGAAAAAAAACAATACTATGAATAGAGAGAGAAAAAATCGAAAATACATAAGGAAAAACTCCTGCCATTTTTTATTAAATTATATCTAAAAAAATCACAATGATACTAAATGTTCTGCTTCCAAGCGATAGTGAAAATCACATCTGTCTGCAATTGTATCATCATGCGTCACTAAAAAGAGTATCGCACCCTCTTTTCGAATATATTCTAGCAGTACATCTATCACTAAATTTGCTGTCTGATTATCTAAATTTCCTGTAGGTTCATCTGCGAAAATAAGCTTTGGTTTTTTACTTAGGACTCTAGCAATAGACACTCTTTGTTGCTGTCCTCCAGAAAGGTCACCAATTTTTTGATCAATCACATCTGCAATCTCTAGTCTCTCTAGTATTTCAGAATCTATATTATCCCCAGAGAGTAGTGAAGCAATTTCTATATTTTCTCTGCCTGTCATTCCCTTAAATAAATAGTGCGCCTGAAAGATAATACCAAGTTCGTCTCTCCGCAACAGCTCTAACTCTTCTTCTGTAAGCCTATAAATATCTTTACCAAAAAGCTTGACATGCCCACTATTTGGTTTCAAAAAAGTAGAGAGCGTGTGTAGCAATGTAGACTTCCCACTACCGCTACGCCCAACGATTGCTGCACTCTGTCCCGAATCAAGTGATAAACTAATATCTTGGTAAAGAGGATAATCAAAACGATGAGAAAGATTTAAAGCCTGCAAAAGAGGGGTAGACATATTGGTACCTTTACATATTTAAAAGCATTTTAACATAAAATGATGGGAACAAAGATATATTTAGGAGGTTTCTAATTTTTACTTCAAAAAGCTCCCAAAAGGAGCTTTTGGTTACGCCATTTGTGCCGCTACTTCTGCAGCAAAATCCTCTTCTGCTACTTCGATACCTTCACCAAGCTCTAGTCTAACAAAATCTATCAATACAGCAGATCCGCCAGCTTCTTTAGCTACTGTTGCGAGATGCTCAGCTACAGAAACTTTGTCATTCATGACAAATTTCTGATCTACCAATGTATTATCTTGCAAGAATCGCTTGATCTTACCAGGAAGGATCTTCTCTAGGATTGCCTCTGGTTTACCCTCTTTGATGAGTTGTGCTCTAGCAATCTCTTTCTCTTTTTCGATCACTGCTGCATCGATTTTGCTCTCATCCAAAAATCTTGGACTCATCGCTGCTGCATGCATGGCAATCTCTTTGAGTGCAGTTTTTACCGCTGCCGCAGTCTCACTACCGTCACACTTTGCTGCTACAATCACACCTACTTTGCCATTGGCATGGACATAGCCATTGACCGCTGTAGTCTCATCTGCCTCTATCGCAGCAAATCTTCTGGCTACCATATTTTCACCGATAGTTGCGATATTGAGAGACATAAACTCTGCAAAAGGCTGCCCATTGATCTCAGAAGCATTCAGTGCCTCTGCATCATTGAGATGATTGTCAAATGCATGTGCAATCACCTCAGCAGTAAATGCCTTGAACTTGTCATTTTGTGCCACAAAGTCTGTCTGAGAGTTGATCTCACCCAGTACTGCTTTGTCATCACCGATTTTCATGACAATCGCACCCTCAGCTGCTACTTTACCCGCTTTTTTAGCCGCAGCACCGAGACCCTTTTTTCTGAGCCACTCCTGTGCTGCATCCATATCACCATCAGCTGCTGCAAGTGCTTGCTTGCAATCCATCATACCAGCATCAGTCATCTCTCTGAGCTTTTTGATATCCTTTGGTCCAAAGTTTGCCATGATTACGCCTCCGCCAATTCTTTAGCTGATGCGACTGCATCTTTGAAGTCGCCCTTGAAGCTATATTTATCTTCCATCATCTGGATCGCTTCAGTACTCATGTTTGCTACATCTGCGTACGTGTAGAAACCTTCGTCATTGAGTTTGCCCTGATAGACTTTGCCTACACCTTTGATTTTGGTGAGATCATCACCTTTTGTATCAGCTTTGACTGCTGCTTCTGGTGCAGGTGCCTCTGCTGCTACTGGTGCTGCGACCTCTTCTGATTTTGCCTCAGCAACAATCTCTTTGACCTCTTCAGCAGATACATTTGCCTCTGCTGCGGCACTCATAGCCTCTACTGCTTCAGCTGCTTCTGGAGCTGCTTCGCCATGTGCTTCTGCATAGATGGTTTTACCTTCGATACATGCATCAGCAATCTCTCTACAAAAGAGGTTGATTGATCTGATAGCATCATCGTTGCCCGGAATTGGATAATCTACGAGATCTGGATCACAGTTAGTGTCTAGAGGAGCAACTACTTTCATACCCATTCTGCGTGCTTCTTTGACTGCGATATGCTCTTTGACGGTGTCCACTACGAACATCATGTCTGGGAGTTTTTTCATATCTCTGTAACCCTCGAGATAAGAGATGAGCTTGAGCTTCTTTCTCTTGAGCATGAGTGCTTCTTTTTTGGTGAGCATATCGATCTGGCCGTTCTCTTCCATTTGCTCGATAATCTCTAGTTTTCTGATTGATTTTTTGATGGTTGGGTAGTTGGTCAACATACCACCGAGCCATCTAGTAGATACAAATGGCATACCCGCTCTGAGTGCATGCTCTCTGACTGCTTGACGTCCCTGCTTTTTGGTTCCTACAAAGATCACGGTCTGACCCTCTGCAACAGCGTCTCTAACGACATTGTATGTAAATCTAAAATATCTGAGTGTTTTTTGAAGGTCGATGATGTAGATGTTCTTTCTCTCGCCAAAGATGAATTTCTTCATTTTTGGATTCCATCTTCTTGTTTGGTGTCCAAAGTGCATACCGCACTCTAGTAGGTCTTTCATTGTTACCATTTTGTCTCCTTGGTATATTAACATTAGTAATAGGAAGCCGTTATGCACATGGCACTGCTTCGACTGAGGTTTGATGCCGCTGTAGTCCTTAACGCCCAAAGACGCAACCATTCAAGGAATAACTACATGTGTATTTCCAATATCCAAGCTGTTTGCACAACCCTG
>CAZEIN010000172.1:0-7164 GCA_964512425.1 uncultured Sulfurovum sp. | reverse complement strand
AGATTGTCAGCACCTCCCCTCTCGTGCCAACCGTGGATCTGGAATCAAGGTCAGGATGACGGTGGTGTCATACTAAACTTAAACTGTTTTTCCATTCTGATGGACTCGTCTCTACCGTAGACGATGATACTGCGGTCTACTTTGATCTCCTCTGATTTGAGCTTCTCTGGATAGTCTACAAAATTGAGGATATGCTTGATACAGTTGAGGCGTGCCTTTTTCTTGTTGTCGCTTTTGACGATGGTCCATGGTGCTGAGTCTGTGTGGGTAGCGGAGAGCATCATGAACTTGGCTAGGCTATACTCATCCCAGAGCCGCTGAGACTCTTTGTCCACGGGGGAGAGTTTGTATTGCTTGAGGGGATCCGTCTCTCTGGCTTTAAATCTACGCTCCTGCTCATCCTTGGAGACAGAAAAGTAGAACTTGAACAGTTGGATACCCTCATCTACGAGCATCTCTTCAAACTCAGGGGCATCTTTGAGGAATTTGTGGTGTTGTCGCTCTGTACAAAAGCCCATCACTGGCTCCACCATAGAGCGGTTATACCAACTACGATCAAACAGTACGATTTCGCCAGCTGCAGGCAGATGGGTCACATAGCGTTGGAAGTACCACTGCGTAGACTCTTTTTCATTTGGCTTCTCGAGGGCGACGACTCTGGCACCCCTGGGGTTGAGATGTTCTGTGATACGCTTGATGGTACCGCCCTTGCCTGCTGCATCACGTCCTTCAAAAATCATGAGGATTTTGAGCCCTTTGTCTTTGACATGGTTTTGGAATTTGAGGAGCTCTACTTGGAGACTGGCTAGCTCTTTTTCATACTCTATGGTCTCTAGCTTTTTCCAGACCTGCACTTTGCCTTTGGCTTTCATTTTTTCTCTAAAGCTTATTTTTTTCTTGTTTGGGGCTTTCTGCTTAGGTATGCTTTTTTTCTCCACCTTGTTCCCGACTTTCTTCTCTAGCTTTTTGGCTACTTTTTTACTATTTTTTTTCTTATCTGACATGCTGCTTCTCCTCATATATTAATGATCATATTTGCCACTACGGGCTCTCTGTGCGTCCATTAGTTCTATCTCTCTAGCTCCTGAGATAACGATCTCGTCATCCAATGCATACTCCAAACTCTGGTCTCTGTTCTCATAGTTGACAGAGTTGAGGATAATCTTGAGTACTTCCATGCGTGCCTTGTATTTGTTGTTGGATCGTACTACCATCCATGGGGCATTATGTGTATGGGTATGCTTGATCATCTCGTATTTGGTGACAGTAAAATCATCCCAACGCTCCTGTGCCTGCATATCGATTTCGCTGAGTTTCCACTGCCTGAGTGGATCTGTCTGGCGACGTTCAAACCGTCTAGCCTGCTCATCTTTGGTCACAGAAAAGTACAGCTTGATCAGTATGGTGCCTTGTCTGGTGAGGTCTTTTTCAAATCCCTCTACACCATCCATGAAATCTTCATACTCTTTTTGCGTACAGAACCCAAAGACATGCTCCACCATGGCTCTATTGTACCAACTACGGTCAAACAGCACGATCTCACCACCAGTAGGGAATCGCTCTACATATTTTTGATAGAACCACTGGGTTTTCTGCTCTTCGGTAGGTTTACCCAGTGCTACCACTCTATAATGCTTCTCATTCATATAGCGTGTCACTCGACGGATCGTACCGCCCTTGCCCGCTGCATCACGCCCCTCAAAGAGAATGATCATCTTTTTGTTGGTCTCTTCGAGATGCTTTTGGAGCTTAATGAGCTCTGCTTGATAGGGCTTGAGAGAGACTTCATCGCGCCGCTTTCTCACAGCCTTTTTCACAAAGGTTTTTTCTATTTTGGAACGCTTGTATCCCTCTATGAGCTTTTCTATGGGAACATCTTCTCCTTCAACTTCTAAAACTTTTGGATTAGTATTCATCTGCTGCCTCCACTTTTAAAATAGCACTACTCTATGGTTTGAGATTTGGGAATAATGCCTATCTCTAATCATAGCAAAAATTACGCTACTTGTGGTCACATCTGCCTAAAAAGGATGACAAAAATGTAACATTTTTACTATTCTTCACAACAAATTAGATATAATCCGAATATCATTCAATCCAATTGATGAATACCATCACCAAGGCTGAAATAATGGCTTTCAATGGCTTCCCGAGAGAGGGTCTCGTGCTCCTCTCAGACATTCTAGAAAACAATAGCAAAGAGTGGTTTGAAGCCAATCGTGAGAGACATAATCAGCATATCGTCACACCCAATCAGGCATTTGTGGAGGAGCTAGGAGAGCATCTGCAAGTTCTCATCCCTACAATCAATGCAATCCCCAAAACCAACAAATCGCTATTTAAAATCTACAGAGATTCTCGATTTCACCCTGCTGAACCTATCAAAACCAAGATTGGTATCCTCTTTTGGCAAGGAGGCGGTCACAGGATGCAAAGCAGTAGCTTCTATATGCATTATGAACCGCATGAGCTGTTCTGGGCTGCAGGGATTCGCAATTTCAAGCCACCCCTACTCTCTGCCTACCGTGAGTATATCCAGCATACTCAACATAGAAAAGAGCTACATCAGATACTAGAAGCGCTCAAAACACAGGGTTATCAAATCCCTGAGCCGCACTACCAGCGCTGCCCTCGTGATATGGACTGTACGCAAGCACATAGCTATCTCTACCGCTACCGTGCTATGTTTGCCTATACCAGTACCAAACCCAACCGTACCTTTCACTCTGCACGGATTATCGACAAGAGCTTTGCCATATATGAGGCGATGTTGCCACTACAGCAGTGGGTCTACCGACTCACTCTCCATCAGAGAGAGAGCGAGATGCAACATGGTCTATGATTTTAGCACCACCCCGATGCATGAAATCATCCAGATACTCCAACAACGATCAGAGGAGGAGATTGCTTTTACTGTGCTCAATCCTGATCTAGGGTGTGGTCACTATGCAGGAGAGATGCTAGAGATAGAGGACAACACCTATCCCCACCACAGCCTCAAGGCATGGAGCTCTCTGGCTGAGCTACTAGGCTACCGTATGCTCCTGCCTCAGTCTGCTACCTATCCTCTCGTGACCATACATTTTCAAAAGCTACAACCTGCAAGCTCCTTTCATATCGATGCAGTAGAGGACATCACAGAAAAGTATGGCTCTGACTCTATTTTTGCCCGTCTCAACAAGCTCGAAGAGCCGACCTTTGCATGGCACTATCTGGCTGCACTGAATGCCGTCAAAATCCGCGAAAGAGACTCTATTCTCAACCTAGGTATCAACAAAGGCTATGAGTTTTTGGGCATACGAGACTATATCGGAGAGAATGCCTTTGGACGGATGCAACTCACGGGTATAGACCACTCACACTCTGCCATCTCCCAAGCCAGAGCTACACTCTCCTATCCCAATGTCACCCTGCATTGCCATGACATCAATGAACTCCATACATTGGATATCCCACGCCAAGACCTAATCATCTCTATCGGCACACTCCAAAGCCCCGCTATCAACACCAAAACCCTCATCATGTCTCTAGTACAAGAGTCTCTCAGCCCTATGGGGGCGATTATTTTTGGATTTCCCAATGCTCGCTGGATCGATGGAGAGCTCATCCATGGGGCCAAAGCCCCCAACTATCCCTATCCAGAGATGTCTCTACTCATCAAAGATATCTACTGGATCAAAAAATATCTACAGCAACACAAGTTTAGAGTCACCATCACAGGCAAAGAGTATCTATTTTTGACAGCAACAAAAATTGTAAAAAAATATATTTAGAGGTGTCCTTTATTTTCTATTAAGACAAATATAGTATAGTTCCAGCTTATACATTACTTCATCCAAAGGAAATATTATGGCAATTAATGCATTGAAAATGGCAAAATTTTGCAAACCTTTTCGTATCGTTCTAGGTGTAGCACTAATCGGATATGGCTACTATACAGGAAACAGCTGGTTCTATCTCGGAGCACTTCCACTCGTCGCTGGTTTGCTAGGCCTCTGTCCTGCATGTGTAGTCACAGGGCAGTGTACTATCACTGGCAAAGCAAAGTAGTCCGTGAAAACCCTACTCCATATCATCGGCTGGACCACAGCAGCACTGCTACTACTCCAGCTGATCAAGGTAGATATCCCCAAACCGCCCACCTCAACCCCAGCAGATGCGATTATGCTCCCCACGGAGATCGCAGGACTTTTCAAACGCTCTTGCAATGACTGTCACTCCAACACCACCCAGTGGCCTTGGTATGCCGATATCGCACCTATCTCATTTGAGGTACGCGGACATGTGAGAGATGGACGTAAATGGCTGAACTTTGATATCTGGAATCAGTATGATGAGGAGAAAAAGCAAGAACGTCTCAAAGGCATCGTCAAAACGATTGATGTCAAAATGCCTCTACCCTCCTATCTCTGGGCTCACACTGAAGCAAAACTGACAAAACCAGAGAGAGAAAGCATCAAAAAATGGGCAAAAACTCAGATTACAGAGTAATTAGGACTAAATTTATCCTAATTAATTAATTTTTATGGTATAATGTTTCTTTAACTTACTAAAAGGAGGCATTCATGCCAACCATTAACACTTACAAGGATATCTCAGAAGTAGATAGAGAAGCCAGAAAAGACTATATCGATAGACACTCCCCATTCATCCACTGTGCAGACACAGCCAAAGCAGGAGAGCCATTTGAGGTCACTGTCAAAATGGGCAACGAATACACGCACCCTGATGATTTTGATCACTATATTGAGTCAGTCACACTCTTCAACGGTGAGACCAAACTGGCCCAAGCAACCTACATCCCAGGAGCCCTAGGCAACACCAAAGCACACAACACAACAACATTTACCATCATCCCAACAGGTAAAAAACTCAAACTAGTCGCACACGGATACTGCACCAAGCACGGTATCTGGGCAAACGAGCCAGTAGAGGTTACTGTAGGGGACTAACCGTCTCTCTATGGGGCAGCTTTCTCTGCCTCACCATTACCAGCCAAATACCCAAATTTTTAATTTCTCATTTCTGATTATCCTGCTATAATACATGCATGAAAAATCTCCACAATGCACTCCAACTCAAACAGCTCTATCTCCTCAAGCAGATGGGCTATCGCTATACGGACATTGTCCCCTCTGAACTAGAAGAGGATAGCGTAGAACTACCTCATGATATGAAAGAGTTAGCAAATATCGCGACAGGATGCCATCTGTGTGAGCTAAGCAAGAGTCGCCAAAAGGTAGTCTTTGGCGAAGGAAACCCCAAGGCTAATATACTCTTTGTCGGGGAGGGGCCGGGGGCTACAGAGGATAGCACAGGTAGACCTTTTGTCGGGCGTGCAGGTGAAGTGCTGACCAAGATGATTGAAAATGTCCTACATATCCCACGCTCTGAGGTCTATATCACCAATATCGTCAAATGCAGACCTCCCAACAACCGTGTACCCAGCGAATCAGAGGCGATGAACTGTCGCCCCTATCTACAGCGGCAGATAGAGCTCATACAGCCCAAACTCATCGTCACACTCGGAGCAACTGCCTACCGCTACCTCACCAATGATGATAGCCCTATCAGTAAAGTACGAGGCTCCGTAATACAAGTGGAGGGATACCAAATCATCCCCACCCTTCACCCTAGCTATCTGCTACGTAACCCCTCTGCCAAAAAAGAGGCTCTCGCAGATCTACTCAAGGTCAAAAGCCTACTCTAAAAATCCTGTACTGTTGTGCTCTTGGGCTCGGAAGTGTGCCTTGCCTATCGTAAAGGTATCCACCATGATGCTCTCCTGCGTTGGCGAGGAGAGCGTAAATTGCGTTGGCACGGTATGCGTACCCCCAAAATGTATCTCTCCACGGAGAGTATAGTTTCCCTCCTTTTTTTGCCACTCACTCCAACTGATTTCTCTGCTCTGCGAGAGGTTCTGCTCTAAAATCACCGTATGGATCTGCTCAATGGAGACATAAGACTGTAGCTTTTTGCCTAGCATCGCTTGTGCCTCAAAAGGTCTGTTCTGCTTGAGAGAGACCACAAACTGGCTGGCACGCTCTTTATAGGGGGCAACATCCATGATTTTTTTGACCTGAAAAACGGCATAGATGAGCAGTCCAGCAATGATGATTTTATACCCCGGCTTCATCGATCTCTTCTTTTTTAGTCAGCAGTACCCATACGATAATCACTATAGGCAATGCCATCGCTATGAGGTAGCTTAGGATATGGAGTAGCTGATTTTTGCTCAGGTAGAAAAACCCCACAAAGAGTAGCAAATAGGCTCCCAATCGCAAGATAGAGAGCGAGGCTCTAGAGTCCTTGAGGGTCTGGTAGGCGGAGCGACGGTTCTGCTTCATGCGTTGCTTCTCCTCTCTGATCGCCTCTTTGAGCTGCTGTGTCTCATCGACAGGGGCATCCTCTCCGTAGAGGTCATAGGGATCCTCCATCTTGTCGATCTCATCTCTATCATCATCTGGTACTGCTGTACCACTCTCCAGTCTACTATAGACCATCTGACTATAGCTAAACATCGAAGCCCCTAGTACCAGTGCAGAGCTGATAAAACCTATCTGTGTATTGAGCAGCCAATCCATCCTGCCGAGTAGTCCAGAGACCAGTAGGAGAATCAGATCGATGCCAATCAGCCATTTGAGTGTACGTATCATCGGTTAATCGTCATCCTCATCGTCATCAAATGTGCGCTGTCTGTAGCGTGGATCATTGGCGAGCTCATCGAGTGAGGCTTTCTGTTTGGCATAGGCTTTGTAGACATTGAGCACCGCAGCACTCACCCCCCAAAATACACCCAGCCAAAAGAGCCACTCATAACCAAACCACTGTCGCATCATATAGCCTAGCCCCACCCCCATGAGTACGGCTACAACCATAGAAATTCCTAGGCTGAGTCCATCTGCAGCTTCGACTACTTTTTTGAGTTTGGGGTCATTTTCGTTCATGGATTCCTCTTGTGTTGGTTTGTGCTTGGCCTGACGGCGAGTGTGAGACGGTTTATATCGCGTCCATCATGGTGTGCGGTACGCACCCTTGAGCCCAAAATATGCAATAGAGATGACTAATCCTATTGCGCCATTCGGGTTGAAATGCTATGTGTCTGCGATAACCCTCATAGATTCATAGGCAGCTGTGATAGCGGCATCAATCATCTCATCGGTG
>CAZEIN010000171.1:0-3281 GCA_964512425.1 uncultured Sulfurovum sp. | reverse complement strand
TTTTGATGATGGGGGTGCGTATCAGTATTGAGCACTTCAAGCAAAGTCATATAGGGAAACGTTATGGATAAACAGGCATTTTTATTTGGCTACGGTAGCCAAGGCAGATCACTGGCAAAAAGCCTACGAAACGATCAATTTAGATTGCATATTATAGAGTCCAACAAAGCATATTATGAGAAAGCAAAGAGTGACAGTTTTCTAGACGTGGTGCTGGTAGATGTCACCGTGGATGCGGAGCTTGAAGCACTACATATTGATGATGAGAGCTATATTATCTGCGTGATGGAGGATGAGCATCTCAATGTATTTTTAACACTCTCATTGCGTTCACTCTATCCTGATGCTATTATTGTGGCAATCTCTGATTCAGTCTATACAACCCAAAAGCTCAAAATGGCAGGTGCCAACAGAATCATAGATATCTACAAAGTCAGTGCCTATAGGATACACAATATGCTCATCAGACCTGTAGCCACCAAGCTTTTGGATAGCTTTATCTCTGATGAGTCTACGATATCCTTTAGAGAGATGCTTATCCCTGAGGGCTCTTTTTTGGATGGGGTGATGGTGGAGGAGGTGCAGTTCTCTGATTACGGTATCCTATTGCTTGGGATGCTGGATGTCGAGCTTAGTAACAAGTTTATCTTTATTACAGCAGGTATCGATCATAAACTTGACAGTGGAGACACGATTGTCTGTATGGGGTATGATAATGACCTAGAGAGCTTTGCTGAACTTATTCACATCAAGGAGTTACCATGAAAATAGCTATCATCGGAGCAGGCAAATGGGGGAGCGCACTCTACCATGCCTATAGTCAAAACAACGAAGTAGTCCTCTCCTCTCGTACGCCACGCGATTTGTCCTATTTTGTGCCTATCGAGGAGGCATTGCAGTATGAATACCTCATTATGGCGATTCCTGCTCAGTATGTACGTGGGTGGATGCAGACACATTTTGAGGATCATGGACAGCATATTCTCGTCGCTGCCAAAGGGATTGAGACCAGCACGGGAGATTTTCTCAATGAGGTTTATGGGCAGTTTATCTCTGCAGATAGATTGGCATTTATCTCTGGACCCTCTTTTGCTACAGAGGTACAAGAGTCACTACCAACAGCTCTGATTATTAGCTCTACAAACCCCTCTCTCGCACAAACCTATGCAGACGCATTGCCTGATTTTATCAAAGGCTATGTGAGTGAGGATGTCGTAGGGGCAGAGGTAGCAGGAGCCTATAAAAACGTCATCGCGATTGCAGGAGGTGTCTGTGAGGGATTGGGGCTAGGCAACAACGCTAGGGCAGCTATGATCTCCAGAGGCTTGGTAGAGATGACCCGTTTTGGAGAAGCCTTTGGCGCCAAACCTGAGAGCTTTCTCTCTCTCGGTGGGGCGGGGGATCTGTTCCTCACTGCTAGCTCCACGATGTCACGAAATTTTAGGGTAGGGCTGGGGCTCTCAGAGGGTAAAAATATGGAGCAGATACTAGAAGACCTAGGAGAGGTAGCCGAGGGTGTGCCTACTGCCAAAGCGCTCTATAAAATCGCCAGTGACAGAGATATCTATCTCCCTATCGCCAATGAGGTCTATCAGATGATTTACGAGGGTAAAGATCCGCGAGAGAGTGTAGGGGATCTGTTGCAATAATCTAGCGTGTTATGCACCCCGTAGACCACGTCATCATTTTCTCTTCCCTAACCACTTTTAAACAGAGAAAACGCTATAATCTTTTACTATTTTTCAAAGGGATCGGTATGGCATATGATAAAAGTATAGCAGCGTTTGAGGCAGCAAGCAAGGTAATCCCAGGAGGCGTAGACTCTCCTGTGCGTGCATTTGGTAGCGTGGGCGGTACACCACCGTTTATGGAGAGGGGAGAGGGTGGATATCTCTTTGATATCGATGGTAACCGTTATGTGGATTTTGTGCAGAGCTGGGGGCCGTTAATTTTTGGTCATGCAGACAGTGATATAGAGAATGCGGTGATCCAGACAGCCAAAAAGGGTTTGAGCTTTGGTGCACCTACTGAACTGGAGACAGAACTTGCTGGAGAGATTGTCTCTATGTTTGAGGGGATTGACAAGGTGCGTTTTGTCAGCTCTGGTACTGAGGCGGTGATGTCTGCGATCAGACTGGCACGTGGCGTGACAGGCAGAGACAATATCATCAAGTTCAAAGGCTGTTATCATGGACACAGCGATTCGCTACTGGTACAAGCTGGCTCTGGGGCGGTGACCTTTGGGGCTCCGAGTAGCCCTGGTGTGCCTGCTGACCTCACCAAGCATACATTGCTAGCGACCTATAACGATATCGAGAGTGTCACCACCTGTTTTAAAGATAGCGAAGAGATTGCATGTGTCATCATCGAGCCTATCGCTGGCAATATGGGACTCGTCCCCGCAGAAGAGGAGTTTCTCATAGAGCTACGTAAACTCTGTGATATGCATGGTACTTTGCTCATCTTTGATGAGGTGATGAGCGGATTTAGGGCCTCTCTCAAGGGTGCACAGGGTATCACCACAGTCCAGCCTGATATTGTGACCTTTGGCAAGGTCATTGGAGGTGGTATGCCTGTAGGTGCGTTTGCTGCCAATGCGGCGATTATGTCACAGCTCTCACCAGAGGGACCTGTCTATCAGGCGGGAACACTCAGTGGCAACCCAGTAGCTATGGCAGCAGGACTGGCAAGTCTACGCAAGCTCAAACACAACCCAGCACTCTATATCGAACTGGCAGACAAAGCCAAAAAGCTCATGAAGGGCTTCCAAGCAGCCGCCAATGCCGAGGAGATTCCTTTTGTGACTGATGTGAGAGGGAGTATGTTTGGCTTTTTCTTTAGTGACAAGGCTGTCAAAAACTTTGATGATGCGATGGCAAATAATGAGCAGGCATTTGCCATTTTCCATAGAGAGATGCTCTCTCGTGGTATCTATCTGGCGTGTTCGTCCTATGAGACAGGATTTATCTCAGTGGCGACCACCGATGAGATGATTGATGCCGCTATCACTGCTGCCTATGAATCCATGAGGGTTATCGCAGACACATAGCATTTCGAGGGTGTGTACCGAGCATCATGATGGACGTGACATAAACCGTCTCACTCTCGCCGTCAGGCTAAGCACAAACCAACACAAGAGGAATCCATGAACAAAAATGACCCCAAACTCAAAAAAGTAGTCGAAGCTGCAGATGGACTCAGCCTAGGAATTTCTATGGTTGTAGCCGTACTCATGGGGGTGGGGCTAGGCTATATGATGCGACAGTGGTTTGGTTATGAGT
>CAZEIN010000170.1:0-2226 GCA_964512425.1 uncultured Sulfurovum sp. | reverse complement strand
GATAAAGACCAGCCCCAAAAGTAGCTCTGGGAACCCAGAGATCCCTGCATAGTGCTTGACTGCATAGAAGAGTAAAAATGCGGGCATCACCACAAAAGAGAGAAAGTCAGCAAAGCTGTCTAGCTGGATACCAAACTCAGTAGAGAGCTTGTATTTGCGTGCCACTTTACCATCAGCAATATCAAATGCCCCTGCTATCCATGCGAGAATAATGGCAATGAAAAAGTTGTCCTGCTGTATCAGATACATGGCCGTTACCCCACAGGCGATATTGCCAAAGGTAATCAGATTGGCAAGATTGAAACGGTCGTGTTTGTCATAAAGACCCATGCGAAACCTTTCTAAAATAACCCAAATCCTGAAATAGACATTCATGACTATGCACTATCATCACATTCAAGGGCTTTGAGAATAATGTTATTTTACCCTCTTAACACTGAGTATGTTATGATACGCTCATGAAACAGCTTGCACTCATCGGTCCTACTGCCTCTGGCAAAACAGCACTCTCTATACGTTTGGCTCAAAAGCTCGATGCCGTTATCCTCTCTCTGGACTCTCTGGCAATCTACAAACAGATTGATATCGCCTCTGCCAAACCCACCATAGAGGAGCGTGTAGGCATCCCTCACTATGGTATCGATCTGCTCCTGCCAAATGAGGGCTTTGATGTGACAACCTATATGGCTCTCTACCGCCAAGTAGTCACACAAGCCAAAGCCACAGGAAAAAACCTCATCATCGTAGGTGGCACAAGCTTTTATCTCAAGATGCTCATAGAGGGCATCAGTGAGCTACCCACATTCTCAGCCCATACCATAAAGCAGACTGCCCAAGCACTCAAATCGCTTGGGCAAAGCCATGCCATGCTAGCGGAGATTGATCCTCTTTACATGAAGCGTATTGAACCAACTGATCGCTACCGTATCGAAAAAGCCCTCAATATCTATCACCAAACAGACCAAACCCCTACAGCGTATTTCAAAACACACCCTCCACGCCCCGCTATCTCAGAACCGCTACCATCCTATCAAATCACCATAGACAGAGCGGTACTGCGGGAGAAAATCTTCTTGCGTACGGGGAAGATGTTGGCAGAGGGGTTGATAGATGAGGTCGCTCACTTGGAGAAGCAATATGGAAGATCCCCCAATAGCATGAAGTCGATTGGCATCAAAGAGACGCTTGACTTTCTGGATGGACGCCATAGCAGAGAGCGACTCCTAGAAAAAATCAGCATCAACACCGCAAGACTCGCAAAACGCCAAGCCACATTTAACCGTTCGCAATTTGATGAGACTTATGATGGCACCCCTGAGGAAATCTATCAAAAGATATGCGCAAACTACCTCTACGGTATATTCTAGACTGCTTTTTGCACAAATGTATGAAAAATCCCTCCCGGCGTCTCCTCTACGTGCACCAAAAACCCGTCTTTGATAAACTCTTCGATGAGTGGCTCTGGACGGAAATCTGCGATCAGCAGGAGATATTCTCCTACTTGAAGTCCTCGTAGTGCTTTGCGTGCGATGGCTAGGGGATTTTTGTCTGCATCCAATATCTCATTGGCATTGAGTTGCTTGACAGGTTCTCCTGTCAACCATGAGGGCTTGGGTTGTGGCTCTGGCATGAGGCAGGCATCAGATTTGATAGGGCACTCCTCGCAACTGGGCTCCTGCCCTACTGCGATACGCAACTGATTGAGTAACTCCATAGGATCCATGCCCCCTACGATTGCCGCCTGTCTGACACCTGCTACTCTGCCAATTGTACGACGCAGTACAGGATTATTGAGCTTTTTGAATTTGGGATTGATGGCGATGAGGATAGCTTTCATCCCCTCATAATCATTGAGTAAATCGTGTATTTTGGTCTCTAGGGTAATCTCTTGCATCTGTTCTCTTTCTGCTGTGGTAATATTGGATTTTGATTTGGTATTAGGAGTATTTTAGCCCGAATTGGATTAGAGATGATTGAAGAGAGGCTATATTTATAGCCAAGAAGGTGCGTTAGCAAACGCACCCCTGGGAATCAATACCCGCTAGAGCTGACCAAATAGGTCACGAATTCCATCAACGGCTGCACATAGAAGATTGAAAAAATCGTCAATACTGCCATGATACCAATCACGACATTGAGTGCTCTTGACTGGTTGGCATAGACTACCGTTTCATTGGCAGATGGTGCTTTTAGGAACATATATACGATGAGCTTCAGATAGTAGTA
>CAZEIN010000169.1:0-2661 GCA_964512425.1 uncultured Sulfurovum sp. | reverse complement strand
TTTCAAAAATCAATTCAAACTCATTGGCACTAGAGCAGGTCTCTTTTAATCTTTTTAGACAGATTGAGGATACTGTAGACACACATGCCTTGATGGCATCTCAAAAAGATGTGGAAGTGGGTCTGTATATTGATCCTACGATTTCTCCTATGTTGCTGGGGGATCCTATCAAAATTTCTCAAGTGATTATTAATCTTGTAGGAAATGCAATTAAATTCACAGACTCATTTGGGCGTGTCAATGTTACTATTGAGCAAATGAAAGAGACTCCAGAAACAAGTACCTTGAAATTTTCTGTTTCAGATACGGGTATTGGAATTGATAGTACACAACAAGAACATATATTTAATCCTTTTTCTCAAGCTACCTCTTCTATTAGTAAAAAATTTGGAGGTACAGGTTTAGGGTTAGCCATATCTAGTAAATTGGTTGCATTAATGGGTGGCACTCTGCAAGTAGTGAGTGAGTTGGAAGTGGGATCGATCTTTTATTTTACCCTGACACTTGACAAAGCAGATACTTCAGAGGTAACTAGGCATGTAAATCAATTTACGGGTTTGCGTGTCGGCCTCTTGTTGCCAAATAGAGAAGTAGACCGAGAGATAGATTATTATTTACAGAGATACTTACGTTATCTTGGAACGGATTTTGATATTCTCTTTGGAGAAGAGATATTGTCAGAGAGTCATCCTCCGCTTCCTGATATTTTATTTGTAGACCAGAGGTATACTCGTAGGGTGAATGAGTTGAATCAAGTCTTGGCACTGGATACAAAAATTATATTGATGACAACGGCAACGATTAAAAAAGAGTATCAATTTGATGCTTCAAATGTAGATCGTATTGTGTATAAACCAATGAATCTTACCAAGGTTATCAGAGCACTGACATCAAGTACTAAACCACCTGAAGTGGAACGTAATGAATCTGATCGTGAGCAGTTTAGTGGATTGCATGTACTTGTTGCTGAAGACAATCAAGTCAATCAGAAACTTATGGAGCGTATTCTTGAAAAACTTGACGTGACAGTCTCTATTGCAAATAATGGAGAAAAAGCGCTCAGTCTCTATAAAAGAGATGCATTTGATATGATATTTATGGATATTCAGATGCCTGTTATGGATGGTGTTGAAGCGAGTCAATCTATTATTGCCTATGAACAAGATGAAGCACTTTCTCATGTACCCATCATCGCATTAACCGGAAATATAACTACTAAAGATAGAGCATACTATCTAGATGCGGGCATGGATGCATGTATTGCCAAGCCCATTGATGTAAAAGAAATCATTCAGTTGATTAAAGAGTATAGCCTGCTAAAAAATATAGTAAAATCTTCTGCTGTAGAGAATGTGAAAGGCTATGACTACAAAGGTGTACGCGCATTGATTGTAGAGGACAATACAATTAATCAAAAATTGATAGAGAGAGTATTGGTTAGTTTAGGTATTGAGGCAGAAATAGCCAGTAATGGTAGTATCGCGGTAAAACGTTATCAAGAAGAGCAGTTTGATATCATTTTCATGGGTACAGAAATGCCAGTCCTTGGGGGTATAGCGGCTACAAAAAAGATATGTAGTTTTGAAAAAACGAATTTTTTGGAACATACACCTATCATTGCACTACTACCAGACGGAATGCCGGATGAGGAGAAAAAGCGGTATACTGAAGTGGGTGTAGATAATTATATTCATAAGCCACTAGATATAGATGAAATCAAGTTTCAGGTGGAGCGTTATCTCAAGCATAGACAGGTACCAAGAGAGCATCTTGGTACAGTGCTACCAGAGGTCTCTATAGATGAAGAGGCAGATTCTTTTCCTCTCTGTGACATTGCTCTAGAGGAGCAATCCAATACACTTATAGAAGGCCAAGATAGTGAGAATACTGATATAGAACACTCTCCTGTGTCACCTATGACAGACGAAGAAGAGGTAACTGAGGCAAAGAGAAGCAAGGAAGAAAAGAGAGAGGAAAAGAATTTTGCGGAGGAGGTTGCTGTAGAACAAGACTCTAAAGAAGAAGTACTTATAGTAGAGCAGACGGTACCTCAATATGAAATAAAATATATAGATATTCCACTAAATTCCAAATCTCGAAATAGAAATACATAGAAAAGTTGAGAGCAAATATGCGAGATAATATTTTATCAAAGATTAACAAAGTAGGGTTCGTATTGAGACCAGATACGCCTGCCATCAAAGAGATTTTTTCAGTCATAAAACAACAATTTGAGGACTCAGGGATTCAAGTGATGCTTTCCCAGAAATCTGCACAGATGATTGGTGAAAAAGGCATGCTTTTTGAAGCTATGTGCAAACAGAGTGACTTCTTGGTCTCTCTGGGGGGTGATGGCACACTTCTCTCTTTGGTGAGGAGAAGCTATGGAAGTGGCAAGCCAGTGGTCGGTATCAATGCGGGAAATCTTGGGTTTTTGGCAGATGTTACGATTGCCGAAGTAGAGGCATTTTTAGAGCAACTACATCATGGCGAGTATCAAATTGACCACCGTATGATGATTGCTGGATACATCAAAAAACGTTCAGGTGCACGTATAGACTTTTTTGCGCTTAATGATGTGGTAGTCACTAGCCCCATCCCTTCCAAAATGGTACACCTCAATGCCTCTATTGATGGAGATCGATTTAACAGTTACCGAGG
>CAZEIN010000168.1:0-3332 GCA_964512425.1 uncultured Sulfurovum sp. | reverse complement strand
AACATTCTCTCTCCTTTAAGGTCTGATCAGGAATCCGCCCTGAACAGCATGATCATTGATAAAATCTTGGGCTTCGCCATCTGAGCCAAAGCCTGTCACCCAAACACGATACAGTGGTGTTGCATCAACGATAAACTTTTTGATGATGACACGCTTATTCACATCCATGGTCTGGTGTCTGTCTCGATAAATCACTGCACCCTCATACCTACGGAAAGCCCCTACCTGCACAGCAAAGTTACTCAAGTGCACCCTAGGTAACTGTGGAGCAGGGGTTGATACACTCGGGGCTGTTTTTGGCTTGGGCTGATGGTAGACCTTGCCTGCAAAACCGAGTACGGTGAGCTTCACAGGTGCGACACCTGTCTTGTCCAGTCCAATCGCCCTGCCTGCCGCATAGGAGCAGTCTATGACCCTACCACTAACAAAGGGTCCCCTGTCATTGACCCGCACGACTACGCTTTTGCCATTTTTGAGATTGTCTACACGCACCATCGTATCCATCGGCCAAGTCTTGTGAGCTGCAGTCATGGCATGCATGTTGTAGGTCTCTCCATTGCTGGTGAGTTTGCCATGAAAGTTAGGGCCATACCAACTAGAGACACCACGCATGGTATCATTGACACCCACATAGGTAGGCTGATACATCCTGCCCCTGACCCTATAGGTACGCATGGTAGCCTTGTGTCTGGCGGCACTGGTATATTTGCTACGTTTGTAGCCTGCTTTTTTCTGAGAACAACCAGAAAGAGCAAACAGCAACACAAGTCCAAGGAGCAAAAAGAGTAAGCGTTGTACAGTTTTAATCATAGTCTCTCATTTTTTAATATCAATTATACTTGAGAGAGATTAAAACCATCTTATATCAAATCAAAATACAATAGTATACTTCGAGGAGCATTATCGTGAGTAGCTGTGAAATGTATAGAATGCAGTACTAGCCATAGCTAATTCAAATTCTATATATTTTGCAGATGCTTGCGAGGATGTTCTTTGGGGTATATTATTGGATTTGGATTTGGTATTAGTACCGTATCATCTTCTCAAATACCTCTTTGGTCACAGGGATCACGAGTAGCTTGCCAGCCTCTAATTTTTCGCTAGCGAGTTGATTGGCGATAATCATATCTATGGGGGTGGTTTTGTATTTTCTGGCAATACTCTTGATGGTATCTTTTTTGGATACGATATGGGAAACGAGATTACTGTAGTGTTTGGTTTTAAATATCTGATGAAGCGTAGGTGGCGTATAGAATGCCTGATAGAGATGAAAATTTTCCTGCGGAATCATCACTTGCACCATAGCAATGTCTTCAGAGATGGTGTAGTCGCTCAGATGAGGGTTCATATCAAAAAAGTCACTCACCTTCATTTGCAACATCTCTGCAAACTTGAGGAGGTTGGCACCACCTGCTACATTGACCAGTATCTTGCCATCGATAATCTCACGCTTGATTTTCTTTTCTTCTATCGTAGGAGTAGGCGTAGAAACGATATGTTCTCCCATCATAGAGAGCAGAATGATTTTTTTGAGATAGGTGCGTGTCTCTGGAGGGATATATTTGAGTCTATTATCCATCAATGTAGCAAAATCATCTGTTCCTGCACGCTTGATGGCACGAGCCACCCTCCCCTCTCCACAGTTATATGCCATCATCACCAGATACCACTTGCCAAACTGTTTGTAGAGCGTCTGGATATATTTCATTGCTGCATTGGTAGAGGCCAGAGGATCATAGCGTTCATCGATATTTTTATTGACCTTGAGCCCAAAGCGTTGTGCAGTAGCAGACATAAACTGCCAGAGCCCTGCTGCCTGTTTGCCTGATTTTGCATTGGCTTGGAAGCCTGATTCTGTCATAGAGAGGTAGACAAAGAGATGGCTCAGCCCATCGTCGACCAGCAGGTCTTTGAACATAGGCATATAGTCTTTGCCCCGCTTGACTGAGTTTCGATAAAAGCGTTTAAATCGTGCCTCATGTTTGGTAACAAACTGCTCAAATTGTGGCTCAAACACATAGGTTTCATCGATATCAAACTCTTTGAGGACATAGGAGTAGCTGGGGTATTTTTTGGGAATATCAATCGCTGAGAGCAGCAGTGTCAACATCATAAAGAGAAAGAAAAGTTTTTTCATCATAGACCAAATAACGTTTGGCAGTTTTGTGATGTCACCTGCACCATCTCCTCTACAGTGATTTGGCTCAGTTCTGCCATCTTGTGGGCAATGAGTCGACAATAAGCTGGCTCATTACGCTCGCCTCTATGAGGATGAGGTGTCAGATAGGGTCCATCGGTCTCTATCAATAGACGATCTAGAGGGATGCGAGGATAGACCTCTAGCAGTTTTTTGGCATTTTTAAACGTGAGCACTCCACCCATACCAAAATAAAAATTGTGCTCTGCCAGCTTGAGTAATGCATGGTCTGCATTATAACAGTGCAGTACACCGCAGAGACTCTTGGCATACTGCTCCAGTATCGCCTGAGCATCTCTACTGGCATCACGAATATGGACAATCAGAGGTTTATGATATGCTCTGGCGAGGTCTATCTGGTCGATAAACACCTGTCTCTGTAGCAGTTTTTCTACCTGAATTTCATGCACATCCTCTGGCAAGCGATAGTAGTCTAGTCCACACTCTCCTACTGCGACACATTTTTCATGTGTAATATATTTTTCTAGAAATCTTCTATCGTAGCTTAGGGCATCATAAGGATGCACACCTACAGCAAAATAGATCTCCTCATACTGCTCAGAGAGCTCGATAGCACGAGGCAATGTCAGAGGATCAGCACCAGGAATAATAAAACGCATTACCCCAGCCTCACGTGCTCTGGAAATCACAGTATCAAAATCTTCTCTATAACGTTCATCATCCAAATGAATATGTGTATCTACTATCAACTGTACCTATCCTATATGCAACTATATGTAGAATTATATCTAAAGAAAAATAATATATAATGGGACAAAGCGACCAAAGGAGTCAGTATGAGAAAGATACAAATCACCTATTGTGGTGTATGAAACTATTTCCCAGCAGCTTCCCGTGTGGAAGAAGAGATCCAAAGGGCATTTAGTGATACAGCTGTTCAATTGATAGAGGGGAGTGGTGGGATATTTGAAGTAGCACTCAATGGTAGAATCATTTTCTCTAAATTGGGATTGATAGGTACAGATAGAGAGAGATTTCCCGATGAAGGGGAGATTACTGCACTACTCCACAGCTAGTGCTGATCTAAAAGCTTCTTTGCAAAAGCTACGGCTTCTGCATTAGATGCTTCTCCTCCAATAATGCGGGAGATCTCATTGATTCTTCCTGCTTGGTC
>CAZEIN010000167.1:0-8112 GCA_964512425.1 uncultured Sulfurovum sp. | reverse complement strand
AAGATGATTCAGAGTAGGTCTATCTGTTTCATTACGAATAGATAATTTGTTTAATAGTAATCCTACAGTTATGAAATCTCTATAGAGCAACCCTTCTGAAACTTTCTTAACCTGCACAGGCGTCTCGCCCATAGCATCTATTAACTCCTTTACTGGCATAGTGCTGATAATATACTCTGCCTTTAAAACTCCTCTTGTGCCATCACTTCTTTCAAAAACAACTGAATGTACGCTATTCTCCTCATGGTTAATCTCTATCACCTTGGTAGACATCTGAATCTTGGCACCTCTATCTATCACATTTTTGGCAACATTTTCCCACATTTGCCCTGGCCCAAATTTGGGGTACCAAAACTGCTCTATCAGTGAGGTCTCAAGATGTGCATTATCTAGTTTTTCTTTTAAAAATAATTTCTTAATTGCATGAACAAGAGACTTTCCAATAGATAATCCCTTAATCCGCTGTGCGCCCCACTCTGCTTGTATTTCACGGCAGGGAACACCCCAAACCTTCTGTGTATAATCTTTAAAAAAAGTAAGATAGAGTTCTTTGCCAAAACGATTTATAAAAAACTCTTCCAATGTCTTCTCTGGGATAATCGGCTTAATAGAAGCACGAAGATAGCTTAACCCTATTTTTATAATTTTAATAAATCCAAGATTGGAAAGTGTTTGCCAACTCAACGAAATTGGATAGTCAAAAAGTTTTCTAAGATACAGGATACGAGAAAGACGATCTCTTGTCAATAAAACATTATCCGATTTTTCTGGATCTAACGCATCAGAATTATTAGATAGGGGGACACTTCTATTTAATAGTTTATCATCATAAGCTGGTGCACTTTGTAGTGGCATAATCTCTTGCCACCAATTCATTACTTTTTCTGATTTAGAAAAAAAACGATGTCCCCCAATATCTATACGATTCCCATTATATTGAACTGTCCTAGAGATACCACCAATCTCATTACTTCTTTCTAATACAATAGGCTGTATATCTGTTTGTCTCAATAATTCAAGAGCTGCAGTAAGTCCTGCTGGTCCTGCACCAATAATAATGGCTACTTTTTTCACTTTATGTTACCTTCCTCCATCTGAATTGTAAAAAGAAACTTTTTTCTCACTATAAAATTCCACAAGAACACCACAACTGTAGCAATTATCTTTGAATATAGATAGTAAAGACCACACACAGTAAAACTCCAAAGAAGAAACTGACCAATTCCCAATCCTAGTAACCCAATTATAGCAAAGAATATAAACTCTTGCTTTGTATTCTTTAGTTGTCTATTATGAAATACCCATATAATACTAAGTATATAATTTGTTAATAGCCCCATAGAAAAAGCAAATATATTAGATAGTAAGTAGTAAACATGATAGTACTCTGTTAATATAAATAGTACTGCTATATCTATACAAAAGGCCATACCCCCCACAATAGCATATCGTAAAAACTCACTATGCAAATTATTTTTCAATGAAAACCTTTTATTGTATTTATTGATCTATAAACAAACCACTTTCGCATCATATAGTTCCAAAAAAATACTATCCCTATAGCACATACTCTTGCATACAATACATCTATATCAAAAAAAGCAAAACTCAAAAGATAGACAATGAGAATATTTAATCCCACTCCCAATATGGCTATGGCTATAGTACCTAAAAGTTCATGCTGTAGATGCTTTACTTTTCTTCCATGTATAAAAACCAGTTTTCTACCAAGAAAAAAATTGATAGTAAATCCTAAGCTATATCCTAGTACTATAGCTATCATGTAATACACTCCTACCGAGAGTAGCGATGCATAAACTGCATAATCTATCACTGTAGAGAGAATACCCAAAAGCAAGAATTTATATAACATAGCAGATAATAACGCGTATCATGTAAAAAAGAGTTAAATCAAAAGGATTTGATATGAAATTAGGCATCATTATCCCCTGTTACGATGAAGCAGAAGGACTTCCTGAGATAACAAAGCAATTACAAACATTAATGGGAGAGATGATTGAGCATGGTGATATTTCACCTGATAGTTTTGTCTGCTATGTTGACGATGGTAGTCAAGACAATACTTGGAAGATCATGCAATCTATCACTCAAAATACTTCACTCTTTAGGGGATTGAAGCTCTCTCGCAATTTTGGACATCAAAATGCCCTCATTGCAGGACTCATGCAGTATAAAAATCAAGCAGATGCCTTAATTTCTATGGATGCTGACTTACAAGATGACATTACGCTAATCAAATCATTTGTAGAAAGATATAAAGAGGGGTATGATATTGTCTATGGCGTTAGAGACAATAGAGAAACAGATTCTGTCTTCAAAAGAAACAGTGCTGGTATGTTCTATAAATTCCAACATTTGATTGGCATCAAAACGATGCAAAATCATGCAGACTATAGACTCATGAGCCAAAAAGCACTGGAGGCACTTTCACAATTTGAAGAGATCAACCTATTTCTACGTGGCATTATTCCTCTACTTGGATTTAGATCATGTTCGGTGTATTATTCGAGGGAAGAGCGTTTTGCAGGAGAGACCAAATACCCTTTTAAAAAGATGCTTCTTTTTGCATTAGATGGCATTACCTCATTTACTATTATCCCTCTTCGTTTTATTACGATTACTGGATTTATACTGTTTTTATTGTCTCTGACTGGAATACTATGGGTACTTATAGAAAAATTTGTCTTACACAATACCATACAAGGCTGGGCATCTACGATGGTATCCATCTATTTTATCGGAGGGATCCAAGTTATGGGTTTAGGGATTATCGGGGAGTATGTAGGACGGAACTTTCAACAGAGCAAAAACCGTCCACGTTATATCATAGAGGAGGAGATTTAGCCTCTTTTCTCCATCATATCACTCAGTACATCATGGGCATGATTGATTGCCATAGCAATCGATCCTCCACTGTCAAATACGATATCTCCTACCATGTAAAGTCCCTCTACACTCGTCTCATGTTGTGCATTGAAAATAGGTTGTCCACCCTCATCTAACTCTATATGGCAGCTACGCAAAAAATCTACAGGAGTAGTGCCTCCCAATGCATAGATGATACGGTCATAAATCGTATGAAACCCATTGTTATAGTTGACTTTGATTTTGCCCTCATGGTTCTCTATGGTATCGATATCGATATTGTACCGTACACGTAGTCTCTCCTCTTGGTCATATTGGGTGATCATCTCTGTGTTGATATCATTGACTCTAGCAAAAGCATCTCTGCGATAGGAGAGCGTTACTTCATTGTCCTTGCTGAGATGACAGGCGTACTCTACAGCAGTATCTCCTCCTCCAACAAGCAGTATCTTTTCATGTCCTCGACAATCATGTGGATTGAAGTTTACAAATGCACGGATGGTTCTAGGGATTTTATAGGAAGGCTTGTTGGGTTTTCCCATACGTCCAATAGCTATGATCACATTTTTGGCTCTGTAGCCTCCCTGACTGGTCGCAATATCAAAAAAACCATCCTCTTCTGCCTTGACAACAGCAGAGACCTCTGTGTTGAAGAGCGTATCTATTTTCTCATCATCTAGCAGTGTCTCAAAGTAATCCAACGTACTCTCTTTGGTACCATCAAAGAATTCTACGTTTCCGCGTATAGTGACCTCTTGTCCTCGCCAATCTTTGTCTACACGTTTGGCGTCTTTGTAGTACTGTCTAATGGTTTGAGAATGGTTATCGCCTTTTTCGATAAAAAGAATCTTCTCTAATCCAAATATCGAAGACTCTACTGCTGAAGCAATACCGCCAGGACCACCACCAACGATTGCAATATCATAGAGATTTTCCATAGTTATTCCTTTTGGTTAAATAATATATTATTATACCATAAATATATTATTTCTTATGTGTGTTACTATTTATAATTGGATATTTGACACCCGTCCCCGCTAAAATAGCAAACTATGCGTATATATGCAATAGGGAATATATGCACTGCCAGAAAGCCATAAAGGGATTATCAAAAGGCAGATTATACCAAATCAAAATGCAATAGTATACTTCAGGGAGCATCCTCGTGAGTAGCTGTGAAATGTATAGAATGCAGTACTAGCCATAGCTCATTCAAATTCTATATATTTTGCAGATGCTTGCGAGGATGTTCTTTGGGGTGTATGATTGGATTTGGATTTGGTATTACGCTTGCAACAATCCCAATCCTCTACTTCGAATCTCATCTAGTTTATGAAAGTGAAAAGTTTTAAAATCAGCCGTATCTGGCTCTAGCAATAGAATCTTTTTTGGGCTGTTTTTTAGATTGGTTTTGGTTTGGTTATAGATGAGTAATCGCATGGATCGCTCAAACATCTCTAAGACATTAGACGTTTTAAAAAAGTGATCTGGCATCTCCCCATCAAAGGCATTTTTGCCCAGTACATCTACTGCGAGGATTGCATCATGGCAGGCCTCATTGAGCCCTAGGTTTTCACAGAGAAATCCATCTGCATAGAGTGTGCCCTCAATCAACTGCTCTTCAAAAATACCAGGTATTGCCATCGTTGCCAATACTGCATCACGAATCAGCACCTCATCATTTGTATCAAAAACCCTCTTGGCTCCTGTGCGTAGATTGGTTGTGATGAGTTTGAGTGGGATGATTGTATCAGACATCTTTCTCTCACCAAAGACCGTGCCCAATATCTGTGCTATTTTGTCATCCTCCACAATGGCATTACCAGAAAAAGAGAACTTGATCCATTTGGAGATAGCGCTAAAATCATCGAGCAGGGCATATATCTCTCGTTCTTTTTTTCCAATAGCGATACAGGCACACACGATGCCACCCATGCTTGTACCTACTACTTCGGCAGGCACCAAACCCTCTGTCTCCATGTCATGCAGCACACCCAGATGTGCTATCCCCAATGCACCCCCACCAGAGAGTACGAGAGAGAAAGGTTGATCTTTGCATAATGTTTTCATAAAAGGATTATAACAAAAAATTAATCTCTTTGCGATATACTAACAGCATGAATACACTCAATATTATTAACCCGAATTATGCAATAGAATTGCCAAATATCCTACTGATGCTTGACTCATCGGTGTTTGCAGCGTATCTGAGGTGCACCCAAAGGTGCATCGATGCATACGCTGTGAATGCCCATGAGCCAATGATCTGTGGGAGATTGGTAATCTCTATTGCATAGTTTGGGTTTAAAGTAGATGTTCCGCATACACCCTCACCTTCTCCTCAATCCGCATCTTGGCATACGCAGCTGAGGGAGAGGGTAGATAACGTGTTTCTATCTCTAGATGGTTGAAATGTAGTTGGTAGAGTGCCTCCGCCTTTCTGCCTGTAAAGGCTATGCTCTCTATGCTGGTATACTGCTCTAGCAACGCAGGGATATCATTGACCACCTCATCCTCTAGTGAACTGTCCAGAGAGTTCTCTCTGCTACAGCTGGCTAGCATATCCCACAGTCCTAGTCTAGACTCTTTGAGTAGCCAGATTTTTTGGTCACGGTTGTTGATGGGATATTCTGTAACAGCAGAGAGAATCTTCCAAAACTGATTACGTGGATGGGCGTAGTAAAAGTCATTTTTGACAGATTGTATACTAGGAAACGATCCGAGTATCAATATCTTAGTGTCTTTGAAAATAATGGGCTCAAAGGGGTGTTCTATATTTTTTGTGCTCATATTCTGCCTCCACTAAAGTTTTTTGAGGAAATTTTCCAGTTTGACTATCTGCTCTGGGGAGATATTTTCGACTACCAAACTCACCCATCCACCCTCATCTGATAGGGTATAGAATAGTTTGGAATCTGTCTTTTTGTTTGGCTTGGCTTTTTGAGTTTTGACACGCTGTTTGATCTCGCGTAGTGGTAGTTTCTCCTGGAGCACCTCATCGATGAGCAGTGTGATCCTGCCCTCATCTCCTAGTTTATTGATCTCTTGGGCTGCACTATAGCCTATATGGCCCTCTTTGAGTGCATCGAGTACCTTGGGGGAGAGGGAAAAGATCTTGAGGCGGTTAATGAGTGTAGAGACAGAGATATTGCCCAGTCGCTGTGTGATCTGCTCCATCTGCTCTCTCTGGGAGTGTGTTTTGTCATCGAGCCCTTTGAGTATCCCGCTGTCCACATTGCGAAAGCGATAGAGTAGCTTTTTAACCGCTTCGATATCCATACCTAGGCTCAGTGCAATATACTGCAATATCCCCACCGTCTGGTCATAAGGATTGAGATCCTCTCTCTGCATATTCTCAGAGAGCATGATGAGCATCGCCTCCTCATCTCCCACCTCATCCAGCACCACCGCAGGGATCTGCTCCCAGCCCAACAACTTGACTGCTTCTACTCTCCTAAATCCTGCGATACGTTCATAGCCATCTGCTATCTTGCGTACCACAATCGGCTGAAGTAGCCTCTGCGTAGAGGCGATATTGCGAGAGAGTGCCTCGATATCCTCCTGAGAATAACTCCTGCGATCATGTAATTTTGGTGCGTGTATGTGTGCGATTTTTATATTTTCTACACTGCTCTGCGAGTCCAAATCTCTCTCTGACATGCCCTGCTCCTCTCAGAAGAATTTCTAATAACAACGTTGTTATTATATTTTACTTCACCTTCCTTAAAAGGGTGCTGAATGATGAAAAGTATAAAAGTATTTTTGTTATTTGACACCCGACCCCATATTTAGATAAGATTTTTAGAGATACACTTGAGGTATACTCGAATCCCGAAATAGAATTCTTTGAATGTGTGTCATGCTTGTATTCGTGGATCCTGAATCGAGTTCAGGATGATATGTTGGTGTATTGCCGGGTTCTTTCGCAGTCTCAGGACGGATAGGAGCGAGAAAAAAACTTATACGGTTAATGGCTGTATTGACGCGTGCCTATTGAGGCACGATAAGAAGCCTTTTTGAGAAGTATATTGATGCATTTCAGCATATTTTAGTAGTAGACTCCCAATTTTGTGCTATAATTTGGTAATGAAATCCCACTTTAGGAAAAACGATGCTGGATAAGCTTGCTGTAGAGTCCAAAAAATTTGTCAAAAGAAACAACCTCCCTTACCAAAGATACTTTATCAAAGAAAAACGCATCCAACACAGGCTAAGCATTATATTGGGGCAGAGGGGTGTCGGCAAGACAACAACCATCGCTCAATACATGGCCATGCATACAGAGGTGAAATCACTGTACATTAGCATGGACAGTTTTTTGGTTGGTGACTTGAGTATGTATGAGATTGCGGAGCGTTTTGAGCACAATGGCGGAAAGCTTTTGTGTTTTGATGAGATTCACAAATATGCAAACTGGTCGCAAGAGCTCAAATCCATATACGACAATTTTCCTACATTGCAAATCATCGCTTCGGGAAGTTCAGCGTTAAAAATAGACAAAGGCAGTCACGATTTGAGCCGGAGGGCACATCTGTTGCACATGCACGGCATGAGCCTGAGGGAGTATTTGGAATTGATGCTTGATTTGGATTTGCCAAAGTTGTCTTTGGAGGCATTATTGCATGAGCACGAGGATTTGGCATTAGATATAGTCGCCCGTCTCGAACAAAAAGACCACAAACCCATATCCCTCTTCAAGAAATACCTCAAAGCAGGCTACTATCCATTTGCACTGACGGTCAAAGATGAAGAGATATTTTTCGATATGTTAGAGCGCAACATCTCTGTCGCCATTTCGAGCGATTTGCTGTATGTCTATCCGAGTCTGGATGGTGGGAGCATCCGAAAGCTCAAGCGACTTGTCGGCATCATCATGGAAAGTGTGCCGTTTACTCCCGTGATTGAAAATCTCAAAAATCTTTTGGAGATAGGTGATGCAAGGACACTCAAGGATTATTTTTATAAGTTGGAGGACGCAGGCATCCTGAAGCTCCTATTTAAGGCCTCATCCAAAGGTTTGAAGTCGCTGGAAAAGCCCCAAAAGATTTATCTTGATAATCCAAATCTACTCTACATCACCCAAGCCAATATCGGTACCGTCAGAGAAACCTTTTTTCTAAAAAGCCTATCGCTAAACGCTTTGGTACAATATCCAGACAAAGGGGATTTTTTGGTCGACAAGCAGTATTTGTTTGAAATTGGGGGCAAGAACAAGAGCTTCAAGCA
>CAZEIN010000166.1:0-2498 GCA_964512425.1 uncultured Sulfurovum sp. | reverse complement strand
TGAGTAGCTGTGAAATGCATAGAATGCAGTACTAGCCATAGCTCATTCAAATTCTATATATTTTGCAGATGCTTGCGAGGGTGTTCTCTGGGGTATACTATTGGATTTGGATTTGGTATAATGCTGTGTATGCGTTCCCATCGACAATGGAAACGATCTAAGCTCCAAAAATAGCCTATTTGTTATGCCAATTTAGCTTTAGTTGTCTGGTTTGGCGGTATTAGATTAATAAGTGTTCTAAGTGCATTATTTACAGACTCTGCATCTGGAAATACTTTTCTTACATCATTATCCAATTTGATAATGTTTATACCATCATTATACTGCTGTGTATATTTTCCTCTTGTGCCATTACTAAAATCATATTCATCCAGCATATCATCGTTTTTCATCTTATGACTCCTCATAAAATTTTTGTTCTTTTTTTGTAGCTTTTCTAGCACTAATGATTCTTATCAAATCAGTTTGCTCGATATGAACCACAACCAAGGTTTTATGGTTTATAGATTTACCAATTAAAATCAATCTATTTTTATTTTGGCTATGCAACGGATCTTCGATTGTTATTGACAAATCATCACCAAAAGCTGTACTTGCCTCCTCAAATGAAATCTTATGCTTGATTAAATTTGATTTAGCCTTTTTGTCATCCCACTCAAAAACCAATGCCAAACTGCAACCTTCGTTTTTTAGATTATAGCACAAGTTATTTTACATCACCTAAAACCCAAATCCCGAAATAGGATTCTCTGAATGCGATGATAGTGCATAGTCATGAATTTCTATTTCGGGATTTGGGTAAAAGTATAATTGAGTAAACATATTGAAAAATAATCCTATCAAGTCACATAGTGTATATTCAACGCCTTATGTTTCTTATGTTCAAAACCAAACTAGTAGATAAACCCAAACAGCCAGAGAGGAATCCTCTTGTCGAGCCCTATCTCTATGTCGTCAGAAACCACATAGCTGTTGGGATTGCCTTCTAATTGAGCATCACTTTTGGAGGCTCCACCCACCTCAAACACTTTGCTGTCATCGACGATAAAGTCACCTTTGTCATGGTAGTGGACTTGATGTTTCAGCCCAACCTGTGAGACAAAAAAGCTCTCACGAACCGAACCGATATTTGCCGAAGCACAAAGAACGGTGAAGAGATTGGGATTGTCCAATAGTAGTTTGTCGGGTCGATTAACGGCTCTCATCCCTTTGCCCTGTCTTACAATATGAATCAGACTTCCTGCGTCCATTCTCTCCAGGTACTTGGCGAGGGTTTGCCAGGAGGTTCCTGCGGCTGAGCTTAGTTTTTTGATATTCAGATCATAGGGTTTGGTGGCGCAAAGCATGTAGATGACCTTTTTGAGTATCTCAAGCTTGGAGGAGTCGATGCTGTAGATAGCTGACAAATCAGAGTCAATGGTCAGGTTAATGACCTCTAAAAGTTTTTGAGGATAGTCGATAAGCGATTCGCGATAAAAAGGGTAGCAACCATACTGCATATAGTTTCCAAACTGCTCCAAAGGTCGTATCTTGGTCATGATCTCGGAAGCGATGTCAAAATGGTTTTCTACAATCTCATCGAGAGTGTAGGCAGGAAAGTGCTCTCCTGTTTGCAACTCGACAAACTCTCTGAGCGACAAAACCCCCAAGTCATGCACTACGGCTCTTCTGCTCAAATCTCCTGATGCGTGTTCGATCTCCAAAGCAGAAGAGCCAGAGAAGATCACCTGCAGATCAAAGACATCATAAATGGCCTTGAGCTCCTGTGAGAAGTTTCTGCTCTTGTGAATCTCATCGATAAACAATAGCTCCCCTCCGCGTGCATAGAAGTGTTCCGCCACTTCATACAAGGAGGTAGCACTCATCGCAGGGTGATCGCAGTTGATGTAGAGCATCTTAGAGGCAGGAAGGTTTCTGCTCTTGGCGTATTGCAGAAGCAGGGTGCTTTTTCCTGAGCCTCTGGGCCCTTTTATACCTATGAGTTTGCCCCCAAAATCTATCTTCTCAAAAAGCCATCTCCGATAGGGTGGAATTGTTTTTGCCAATATTTGGGATGATATTTTTTGCAAAATAGGCAGATTCATCAAGGGCTCCTCTGTATAAAGTAGGTTTTATAACTATACACTATTTTGTATTAAGTTGACTTTATACAAAAATTCCGAAATAGAATTCTCTGAATATGTGCTATGCTCGTATTTGAGGGGTTTGCGTACGATTACGCTCACCCCTCCCTATGTTCTGAAAGATACCACAAAATGGGTATTTATAATTTAATACCAGACTCCTATTGAGCGATATGTCATCCTGAACTCGATTCAGGATCCACGATTTGGCTAGCCATCAGACTCTATGAGCCATGGATTCCGCCTCATGCACGGTATGACGAGGTTCTTTTGCGGTCTTGGGGGATGCAGGCGTAGGGTGCGTTTGCCAACGCACCATGCGAGGAAATTCCACCCCACGGTCAAGGCTTCGCCGAAAGGCTCATGGTAGTGTTG
>CAZEIN010000165.1:0-2449 GCA_964512425.1 uncultured Sulfurovum sp. | reverse complement strand
ATTAATTCTTTGCTCAGTAAAAAATCAAAATGGATTGATAAAAATCTTAGATATTTTGAGAATATGTCTGAGATTGAACTTCAAAGAAATCAGATTTTATTGTTTGGTAATAGATACAACTATTTTTATGATACAACATTTGCACAAAAAGTAATTGTAAACCACGAGCATAAAACAATAACAGCAAAAAGAGATTTGCTCGATTTGAAAATACAAGAGAAATGGTATCGTAAAGTTGCAAAAATACACTTAACAAAACGGACTGAACAATTAGCAGAGAAGCTGAATTTTAAGTACAATAAACTATACATTAGAAATCAGAGAAGTAAATGGGGAAATTGCTCACGAGATAAAAATATTTCTTTGAACTGGAAACTTATAAAAGCGCCAGAATATGTGATTGATTACATAATTATACACGAATTATTGCACACAGCAGTCATGGAACACACAAACAAATTTTGGACTTTATTGAAATCATATTATCCGAATTATAAAGAATCAATAAAATGGTTAGAGAAGTATGGAAATAGCTTGTAGTGGCTATGGAGACAAGCAATACCAAATCAAACACAATATCATACTCCTCAGAGCATCTTCATGAGTAGATGCAAAATGCATAAAAGTTATGATTCGTTCACATTCTATACATTTTGCAGATGCCTACGAGGATACTCTTTGGGGTGGGCTACTCCCACTCTATCGTAGCGGGAGGCTTGGAACTGATATCGTAGACGACACGGTTGATGCCGTCTATCTCATTGATGATGCGTCTACTCATGCCCTCGAGTACATCATGAGGCACATGGGCAAAGGTTGCGGTCATACCATCAACGGACTCTACCATACGGATACAAACTGTGTTGTCATAGGTACGGTTATCGCCCATGACACCAACCGACTGTACATTGAGCAGTACAGTAAAGGCTTGCCAGACTTTGTCGTAGTAGCCTGTGGCTTTGAGCTCTTCTTGCATAATGGCATCTGACTCCCTGATGAGATGTAGCCCCTCCTCAGTGACTGCACCCATCGTACGAATTGCCAGACCAGGCCCGGGGAAAGGGTGTCTACCAATCATCTCTTTGGGTAGTCCAATCTCTAATCCTAGCTTGCGTACCTCATCTTTGAATATCTCCCTGAGTGGCTCAACCAGTTCAAAGGTCATCCAGTCAGGCAATCCACCTACATTGTGGTGTGATTTGATGGTTTTGGACGGGCCTTTTACCGAGACTGACTCTATCACATCGGTATAGAGTGTGCCTTGGGCTAGGAAAGCGACATCTGTATGTTTTTTCGCTTCTGCATCAAATACCTCGATGAACTTCTCTCCGATCGCTTTGCGTTTTTGCTCTGGGTCAGAGATACCCTCCAATGCTGCCATAAATTCAACCTTGGCATCGACGGTGATCAGAGGGATATCGAGGAGCTTGAACATATTTTGTACCTGCACTGCCTCATCTTTACGCAAGAGTCCCTGATCGACAAAAACACAGATGAGTTGCTCTTTGGGGAGTGCTTCGTTGAGCATTGCAGCAACCACCTAGGAGTCTACCCCGCCACTCACACCACAAAGTACTTTTTTCTCTCCTACTTGTGCTTGAATGGCTGCTATCTTCTCCTTAGCAAAGCTTCCCATATTCCACGTACTACCACAACCACAAATATGCTTGGCAAAGTTCTTGAGTAGCCCGGTTCCCTCTACGGTGTGATGTACCTCTGGGTGGAATTGAAAAGCATACACATCTCTACGTGTATCTGCAATCGCCGCATAAGGAGAGTTCTCACTCGTGCCGATGATCTCAAATCCCTCTGGGAGTCTCTCTGCCTTGTCACCATGGCTCATCCAGACGATCTCATCATCAGTGATATCTGAAAAGATACCACTGTGATTCTCTATCTTGAGTTTGGCTTTTCCATACTCATGATGGTCAGCAGCTACCACTTCTCCACCAAAATGCTGTGTGATGAGCTGCATCCCATAACAGATACCAAGGATCGGCAAGCCCAGATCCCAGATACCCTCATCTGGATGATAAGCATCCTCTGCATAGACCGATGCTGGGCCTCCCGAGAGGATGATACCTTGTGGTGCTCTGGCTTTGATATCCTCTAGTGATTCACGGTAAGGCACAACCTCCGTATAAACACCTGATTCTCTGAGCTTTCTAGCGATGAGTTGTGTATATTGTGAGCCAAAATCGAGAACCAAGATAGGTACTTGCTTAAGCGTTGTCATATTTTTCCTTATATTTATATTGTTAAACCCAAATTATGCCATAGAATTGCCAAGCATCTGTGGGAGATTGGTAATCTCTATTGCATAGTTTGGGTTAAATTCTCAGATAAAAAACTTAACGATGCAAATAATACTGTCCACTATCAAAAGAAAGAGAGTCAAAAACCTGGCAATCTACCAATATGTCATCCTGAACTTGATTCAGGATCCACG
>CAZEIN010000164.1:0-5479 GCA_964512425.1 uncultured Sulfurovum sp. | reverse complement strand
CGATTAGGATGATGCTTTTGGAGCTCAACCGTATCATCTCTCACCTCTTTTTCATCGCAACCCATGCGCTGGATGTGGGTGCGATGTCTGTATTTCTCTATGCCTTCCGTGAGCGTGAGTTTGCGATGGACTTGATGGAGGATTATTGTGGGGCGAGACTCACGCACTCCTCTGTACGTATTGGTGGTGTACCTTTGGACATACCAGAGACATGGATAGCAGATATGATGACGTTTTTGGATACATTAGAGCATGAGCTTGAGCATACCTATGAGGCACTGTTGACAGAGAACCGCATCTGGAAGATGCGTCTAGAGGATGTGGGTGTGATTAATGCCGAGGATGCACTCTCTTGGGGCTGTACAGGCCCTATCCTCCGTGGTGCTGGCGTACAGTATGATGTGCGAAAAGAGGAGCCCTATGAGCTCTATGATGAGGTGGATTTTGATGTACCAATCAGTGATAGAAATGATAGTTACGGTCGATATATGATTCATATCGAAGAGATGCGACAGTCTGCACGTATCATTAGACAGGTAGCCTCCAAGTATAGAAAGACTGAACCACAACTCATGGCACATGCACCACAGTATATCTCCGCCCCCAAAGAGGAGATTATGACACAAAACTACGCATTGATGCAGCATTTTGTATTGGTTACACAAGGCATGAGACCACCCAAAGGGGAGGTCTATGTACCTACAGAGTCTCCCAAGGGAGAGCTTGGTTTCTATATCAAGTCTGAGGGAGAGCCTTATGCCTATAGACTCAAGGTAAGAGCACCTAGCTTTTACCATACAGGCATTCTTCAAAAAGTGCTTGTAGGTACCTATTTGGCAGATGTAGTGACGATGATTAGTTCATCAAATATCGTCTTTGGCGAAGTTGATCGATAGGAGAGCAGTATGAAACGATTTGATTTAAGACACCTAAAAGATGATTTTTATGACAGAATGGCTACATTGGTTGCAACAGAGACAAAAGTAGGAGAGGTGGCAATATTTCTTTTTGAAGTGGGTGACTTTTCAAGTATCCAAAAAAGTGCCGACAAGGTTAAAGAGATAGGTCACGAACTGATGAATTCACTGAAGTTCAATGAGGTAGACTGGACAATAGTAGTCAAGAAACTAGATGCCAAGACACAAAAAGCCAGACAAGAGCAGTTTGCTGCAGCCAAAGCAGAAGCCCAAGCACTTGTTGCTGCGGCAGAGGAAGAGGCAAAATAGTGTCTGCTGTAGTTTTTTCAACATGGCAAGGCGAGTTTATTGACAACCGTGATAAGGTTGCTGATGGACTCTTGGACTCTGCCTTTAAGCTACCTGTTGAGTATACGGCCGATACCAAATCAAAAGCCTTTATTGGTTGGGATGGTGTAGCCATATTTGATGAAGATATTGATGCAGTGCGGTTGGCAACAGAGTATGCAGCACAATACCAAGCGTATTCTGAAGCATGTGGACGTTGTGCTCCTGGACGTTGGGGCGGTCGTATCCTCTATGATATGCTAGACAAGATTGCCCGAGGAGAAGGGAGCTATGCAGATATAGAGCATCTCCAAGAGGTGAGCCAAACGATGATGCTTACTTCCAAATGCGAGATAGGGCGTACGGTTCCCAAGCCTATACTCGATCTCATAGAGCACTACAAAGAGCAGTTTGACAGTTGTATTTTAGAACAAAAACCCTCCAAAGATTATCGTAGCGATATCAACTATATTGCTAAAATTACGGCTCCGTGTATGGATGTGTGTCCTGCACATGTAGATATCCCTGCTTATATCGAGGGTGTGAGAGATATGCACTTTAGTCAGTCACTTTCTGCTACGAGACAAACCATGCCTCTGGCACATACCTGTGGGCGTGTTTGTCCTCATCCTTGTGAAGACGCTTGTCGTAGAACCAATCTCGATGAGCCTATCTCGATCATGGAACTCAAGCGTTTGGGTGCAGACCATGAGACAGACCATGCATTGGATTGGTTGCATCCTGTTGCAGTGCAACCACTCAAAAATGATGGTAAAAAAGTTGCGGTTATTGGTGCAGGCCCTGCAGGATTAACCGCAGCCTATTATCTGGCACTCGAAGGGATTAAGGTCGATATCTTTGAAGAGCTGCCTGTCAATGGTGGTGAAGTGGCAGTCGGTGTCCCTGAGTACCGTATGCCTATTGATAAATATAACCAAGATATTAATCTCGTTCTAGAGATGGAAGCGGTCACTGTTTATAATAACCATCGTGTGACTGCCGATAGACTCAAAGCGTTAGATGCGGAGTATGATGCTGTGCTCTTGGGCTTTGGTGCAAGACTCTCCAAAAAGGTACGTGCAGATAATGAGAATCCTGAGATGGGTGGTTACTGGGGTGCTATTTCAATGCTAGACAAGGTCAACCTCTGGCATAAGTATGACATAGGAAGCCCAGCAAGCAATGAGCTCAAAGGCAAAAAAGTCGTCTGCGTGGGTGGTGGATTTACCTCTATGGATGTTGTGCGTTGTGCGATTAGAGAGGGGGCTCAGAGTGTGATTATGCTCTATCGTAGAGATGAGAAGACCATCATACGAAATACGACCTACGAAGAGTATCATGAGGCGGTTGAAGAGGGTGTAGAGTTTATCTTCTACTCTTCTATTCGTGAGATTATAGACGATGGTGAACATATCACTAGATTGGTTGCCGATACATTTGAGCTGGTACCTGATCCAGATGGTGGCAGACCACAGCTTCTCAAAATAGAGGGGGGAGACTTTGAGCTAGAGTGTGACTATCTCATCCCTGCAGTTTCCCAAGCATGTGACATGCAACTCATCCCACAAGAGTGGGATTTAAAACTCACTTCATGGGGTACGTTGCTTACCAATGGCAAAGACTATATGACTTCACGTAAGGGGCTATTTGCTGCAGGAGACTGCGAGTATGGTCCTATGACTATCGTCAATGCGGTAGGACAGGCAAAACGAGCTGCTTCGGTCATCAGTCGCTACCTTTATAATGGAGGCAAATGCACATTGACAGATGATGAGATTATGGAGGATCACCTCAATACACTCAGGGTGTATAATAAAAAAGAGAAGATCACGGGCTGGATGCCAGGACTCCCTCGTGAAGAGAGTGAAAAGCTCACAGTAGAAGAGAGAAAAACCAACAACAGAGAGGTTAATTTGGGCTTTACTGGTGAAGAGGCAGCTGCTGAGGCAGAGCGATGCATGAGATGCTATTATATCTCTATGGTAGCAGTGTGATGGTGGGCTGAGATGAGTATAAAAGAAAACAGAAACAAAGCCATTACCGTGACCATCGATGGAAAAGTATGTCAAGCGGAGTTTGGACAAACCATACTAGAGATTGCTAGAGCCAATCATATCTATATCCCTACGATGTGTTATCTGACCAAAGTGATGCCCATCGCTTCTTGTCGTATGTGTGTGGTAGATGTTGAGGGCGTAGAGGGAATGATACTCTCCTGCCAAGAGCGTGCTGTAGAGGGTGCCGTGATTCATACAAACAGCAAAGAGCTCTACCGCGAGCGTCAAAATATCATGAAACTTTATGGTGTGAATCATCCCCTAGAGTGTGGGGTGTGTGACAAGAGTGGTGAGTGTGATTTGCAGAACAAGACACTGGAGTTTGGTGTAGCAGAGCAGCCCTTTGCTGCGAAAGACCAGCACCGACCTGTACAGAATTGGGGTTTTGTTTCCTATGATCCATCGCTCTGTATTATGTGTGAAAAGTGTGTGCGTGTCTCCAACGAGATCGTAGGTACAGGTGCATTGCAGATTCAATCTGGTGGGTATGGATCCACAATAATCAATATCAAAGAGAACCATAGAGATATGTCACTGGGTGAGTCTGCAGCAGTCTGTCCTGTAGGAGCATTGGTATCGACTGATTTCAAATACAGCACCAATGCGTGGGAGCTACATAAGATTCCTGCGAGCTGTAGCCATTGTAGTGCTGGCTGTCAGATTAGCTATGAGGTTAAAAATGAAAAAATCTATCGCGTAACCAATCCTTATGAGTACAGTAGTATTTGTGGTAGAGGTAGATTTGAGTTTGACTTTGCCAATCAAAATATAGAAAAAGACAGCACTGCCTTTGCAGAGGTTGTCAAAGCATTTAGGCAGGCAGACAGTGTGCTATTTGGCTCTAAAATCACCAATGAGGAGGCACTCATTCTCCAAAAGCTCAAAGAGCAGTATGGGTTTAAACTGGTAAATCATGAGGCATATGCCTATCAACAGTTTATGAAAGCGTATGCTTCTGTCTCGGGCAAACATCTGTACAGTGGCTCACTACAGGATATTGCAGATGCCGAGGCGGTGATTGTGCTAGGTACACGCATCAATGAGGATAACCCACAAGTCAAATATCATCTTGCCATGACCAGCAAGCGTCACCGTGCCAGAGTCATCTATATGCACTCTATGGAGGATGGCAATATCCAAAATATTGTGACACAGTTTATCAAGTATGAGGTAGGTAGCGAAGAGGGCGTGGTCGCACTCTTGGTGGAGACACTGCTACAGGAGCAAGAGCTACCTGTTGATGTCCAAGAGGTACTAGATGATTTGGATATCGGTAATTTAAGTGCTGAGAGTAACGTAGGCGAAGAGGAGTTAGAGGCACTGGCTATCTCACTGATGAGAAAGCAAGCGTTGAGTTTGGTGATCGGCAGTGACCTCTATGCGCATCCTAGGGCAGCCAATATCGCTAAGATGTTGGCACTACTAGAGCGGTATGCTGGATTCTCTGTGCTTATTGTGCCTCCTTCAACCAATGCCTTGGGTGTCTCATTGATTTGTGATCTTGATGAATATACTGAAGGCAAAGTGCTTGGATACAATGCGCAGGCTGATTTTGTGTTGAGCAGTACAGGTGAGGGAGATTTGGATATGCCTGCTCTCAACCAGCAAGAGGGCACGTTTACGACGATAGATAAAAAAGTTGTCCCCACCCATGCCGCATTGGCATATGCTGGATATACACTCAAGGATATCGCCAATGCTTTGGGTGTGGTTGCAAAATATACGATTGACTATACCGCACAGCTACCTCAAAACAGGGGATTCAAGGGAGAGATCTTTGATGCTCTGCCCAACTATTTTGATAGTACTGGGCAAGAGCATCGTGGATATCTGCTAGATGAGATAGCGGTTAAAACCAAGATAGAGATAGAGGATGTAGAGTAGCTGGATGGGTATGATGGCGTGGTGGTATATCACTGCGACAGCCATGAAACCATCGCGGCATATATACGACCTGTAGAGACAGAGATGAGAGACGCTTATCCCACTTTGACAGGCTCAAACCAGTTTGCGATGGCAGCAAAGTTAAAGGATGGAGAAGTGATAGAGTTTAGTGTAGACAATATAGTGTTTAGACGGCTATTTAGGATTGATAGATCAATGAAGGGGACGATTGCACTTAACCCAATGTTTGATATGGGATTAAGTGCTGCCCTATTCTCATCATATCGATTTGAT
>CAZEIN010000163.1:0-3440 GCA_964512425.1 uncultured Sulfurovum sp. | reverse complement strand
CGGCATCAACTCTTCACACTCAGGGTCACCAAAACGTACATTGTACTCCAATATAATCGGCTCTCCTTTGACCACCATCACACCGATAAATAGCACACCTGTAAAGGGATTACCCTCCTCCTCCATTCCTTTGAGTGTTGGTTTAATGACACGTTCATCTAGCTTGCTATAAATCTCATCAGTGACCAATGGTGTAGGAGCATAGGCACCCATACCGCCTGTGTTGGGGCCTTGGTCATCATTGAGTAGACGCTTATGGTCCTGGGCTGCAGGAAGTACTACATAGTCTTTGCCATCACAAATAGCAAAGACAGAGAGCTCATAACCATCGAGAAACTCCTCTACCACAATAGAAGTACCCGCATCACCAAAAGAGCTACCCGCAAGCATATCTGCTGCAGCTACTTTGGCCTCATCATGATTCTGAGCGATGATGACCCCTTTGCCGCCACAGAGTCCATCTGCTTTGACCACGATAGGTGCATCCAGTGTAGCGATAAAGGCTACAGCATCGTCCAATGAGTCTGTCTCGATATACTTGGCGGTAGGGACATGGTGACGTGCAAGGAAATTTTTCATAAAAATCTTTGAGCCCTCTAACTGTGCTGCTCCAGCCGTAGGCCCAAAGATAGTCAAGCCACGCTCCTGAAAGAGATCTACAATCCCCTCTACCAACGGGGCCTCAGGCCCCACAATAGTCAAGACAACACCGTGTGCTTCTACAAAATCCGCCAACTGTGCAAAATCACTCATCGCAATATTTTCACCCAGTTGATCTGTCGCACCATTGCCCGGAGCAAAGTAGAGTTTGCCTACATTTTTATCTCGCTTGAGTGCCAAACCTATCGAGTATTCTCTTCCACCTGAACCTATGATCAGTATATTCATTCTCTGTTTCTCCAAAATAAAATTCTTAACTCCCATTTGCTAGCGCAATACGTCACGATGAAAATCGTACGCATCCTTGCTCTCTAGGAGCACTCAATAGTGACAAGCGTTGTGCGTAGAGGGTTTTGTAAAATGCTTAAACCCAAATGATGCAATAGAATTGCATATTTCGGGCTAAACTCAAACTTCTCGTTCATCGATAGCAGCTTACAAAAGCCTATGCGTGCAAATATTGTTGCTCATGAGTGCCCCCAGATGGGCGTTCTGTGAGTGCGGCCCTAAAAGCCAACGACGGAGGAGAGAGCCAGTCTTTAGGGGGCAATTTCTCGTAGGTACAAAACCATACTCAAGCGAAAATGTCCACACACCGACTGTCTACATGTCCCCCAGGATTTAATGTTGGACCCCTTATAACAGTAGTCGCACCATCCAGGTATAATGATTATAGCCTATTTGGGGTTAGTGAAATATGAAATTTCGAGGGGGGTTGATTGATATGAATTAGTATGATTGCACTTCTTGGGCTTTTTCGACACAGGCATCAATCAGGGGCTCATCTGCTACAACAAAATCAGCTCCCTCTGGCAAGTGCACCAGGGTGGCTCTACCAATCACAACGGCCGTATAGCTCTCATCCCATTTGAAGTTTTCCAAAAAACAGTGGATAGACGAAGGTGAAGTAAAGATAATGATAGCGTCCTCTACTGGAGCGTCTTCTGGAGTATATACACGACATGTAGTCTCATAGATGATCTGCTCTTGCAATACTATACCCTTGGTCGCCAAGAATCCTTTGCTATCAAAAGAGATTTTTTTAGGTCGCAGATAGAGTATCTTGCGACTGGCAAAATGCGCTGCAATATCCTCAGCTAGCGTATCAGCATAAAAGTGCTTGGGATAATGGATGACAGTGCCACCAAGCATCTCAATCTGCTCTTTTGTCGCACCACCTATGGCAATACAGGGGAGCTCTTTCCAGCGTGGATCAATCTGCTCTGCACTACGCACTGCTTGCTTGGAGCTAAACATCAAGGTATCACAGAGTGAAAAATCCATCTCTGTAGCACTCACAGCAAAGGTAATCATCGGCAGATGATTGATCCCCGCTCTAGGTGTCGGTGAAAGTAAATAGATAGGTCTAGCCATTTCAAGTACCACGGAGTGCCTTTTCATTGGTCTCTTCATCATCATAGGGGTCATAGTGTGGGGTAATCAACCAACGCTTTTTCTCGTCCAAGGCTACAATCTTCTCCTCCACTTCATCAGTGATATCATGTGCCTCTTGGAGTGGCATCTCAGGGTGTAGTACCAGATGAAACTCTACAAAATTGGTCGTGCCGTCTGTACGGGTCTTGAGCCAATGGTAACTGGTAGTCTGTGGATGACTGGAGATGATTTCTCCAATCCTTGCCACCACTTCTCCCTCCAATGCACGGTCGAGCAAGATAGCAATCCCATCTTGTATAATCTCATACGCAGAATAGATAATATAAACCCCAATACCGAGTCCAAAGAGTGCATCTATGCTATCAAACCCCGTCATCCACACAAGCACCAATGAGACCAGCACCGCTGCATTGCTCCAGAGGTCTGTCTGATAATGTAGTGCATCTGCTTTGATAACGATATTGTCCGTCTCTTTGGCAATCCGCAGCAAATACCGCACGAGAAAAAAGGTCACGATAATAGAAATAAGCATCACGATGATAGAAGGTGTGAGCAGAGAACTCTGTGAGCCATTCATCAGTTTTTCCAGTGCTTTATAGATGATATAAAGACCTGAAATAGTGATCACTGTGCCTTCAATAACCCCTGCTATGGCTTGGATTTTTCCTTTGCCGTATTGATAGGCATCATCAGGATCCTCTTCTGACTTTTTAATCGCAAAAAAGTTAAAGATAGAGATTGCCATATCTAGCAATGAATCGATTGCCGAGGCCAGCACGGCTACGGAACCGCTCATAACGCCTATTACTAGCTTGAGTATAGTAAGTGCAGTAGCCACAACAGTCGCAACGACTGTAGCACGCTTTTGAGGAGATGCAATTGACATATTTTAGAATATACTTATCGTCTAACTTTAACGTAACGGCATTTCTTGACTACTTTGTACCCTTTTCTCGCTACTCTTCTATGCTTTTTAGTCACTTTTCTAGGTGCGTAGTGATGGATATCATACATTTGATTATGTCCACCTGCTACAAACTCCTCTATCTCTACCATAGCATAACCATCTACTGAACATGGGTCTTGCATAAACTTTGCTTGACACTCAGGAGTCAATTCCACAGAACCAAAAGCCATCGATGTAAATATCGCAAGGACTACCACTACTCTCTTTTTCATAATATAGCCTTTTTAGAATTCTCTGCTCACATTGTAGCATAATGCATGTTAGACCATGACGATGATTGAGGCAGGAGGGGAGAGATTCTGCCTCAAATAATACCAAAGCTAGAGTGCTTTGGTAGCCAATGTAGCGATACGATTAGAAAAGGCTGTTTTGTCCTTGGGCTCCAAGCCCTCGGAGAGTTTGGCACTGTCAAGCAGTA
>CAZEIN010000162.1:0-6297 GCA_964512425.1 uncultured Sulfurovum sp. | reverse complement strand
TTTGGCTGCACCTGTTGTGGTGGGGATCATATTGACCGCTGCTGCTCTGGCACGTCTCATATCTTTGCTATGTTTGACATCCAACAGATTCTGGTCATTGGTATAAGCATGGATCGTGGTCATCAAGCCATTTTCGATACCAAAGGCATCATCTAGCACCTTGCAGATAGGTGCTAGACAGTTGGTAGTACAGCTGGCATTGGAGATGATGGGTTCACCTGTATAGTCATCGGTATTGATACCCAGTACATAGGTGGGGGTATCATCTTTGGCTGGAGCAGACATCACGACATGCTTGACACCATTTTTGAGGAATGGCTGGGCTTTCTGAGTAGTCAGAAACACACCCGTACACTCCACAACTACCTCTGCGCCCACAGAGCCAAAGTCCAACTTTTGCGGATCTCTCTCGCTAAAAAGCCTCACACGCTTGCCCCCTACTTCGATATGCTCATCATCTAACATTTTAGCATCTACGCCCACATGTACGGTATCATACTTGAGTAGATACTCCAACATCTCAGGGGTCGCTGTAGAGTTGATGGCGACGAGCTCCATGTCTTCACGTGCGACTGCAATTTTGATTGCGATGAGTCCGATTCTTCCAGTTCCGTTGACGGCGACTTTGGTTGCCATGATGTTTCCTTTTATGGGTATGATTTGATAGCATAATCTTATCGCAATTATCTTTAGAATGCCCCCTACTCAGAGGCATTTATGTGATGAAAATGATTGATGGGGGTTATGACTATTCTTGATCTGTTTTTTCTTCTTGAGAGAGTTGATTCACCATTTTGATACTGTCTAGTGCATTGAGGAGTATCTGCTTGGTGGAGCTGAGTGGTTTCATGCGTAGATTGGTGTGCTTTTTGTCCAGGCTTTGGTCAGAGAGTATCTCCATCACTTCACGTTCTAGCTCTGCAAATATCTCACCTAGTTTGTTTTCGATAAACTGGACTTCCACTATTTTGCCTTGGGTCTAAATATCTTGATGACCTCTTCGTTGGACTGCATATAGCCTCCACCAATCAGATCGATACAGTATGGCACAGCAGGAAACACTGCATCGAGACACTCACGGATAGATTTGGGCTTGCCAGGCAGATTGATCACAAGCGTATCATTACATATCCCTGCTGTCTGTCGAGAGAGAATAGCAGTAGGTACATACTGTAGACTCACCGCACGCATCTGCTCTCCAAATCCCGGGAGAAGCTTTTGACAGACACGCTCAGTCGCCTCAGTAGTCACATCTCGCTTGGCAGGGCCTGTACCCCCCGTAGTAACCACCAAGTCACAATCCAAATCACGACAAAGCTCCACTATCGTGGTCTCAATCACCGCTTGCTCATCTGGGATACAGCGATACTCATACGTACACTCATTTTGTAGATAGTCTTTCATCGTATCCATAATGGCTACACCTGAGATATCCTCATAGATACCCTGAGAGGCTCTGTCGCTTGCGGTAATGACACCTATTTTTATTTTATCCATTGCTTAGTCCTGTCTATTGAGTTGAGAAAGCTTAGCATATTTTTACTAATGTACTATTTTGACTATCACTGTTGTACCATTGCCCTCCACTGAATCTATCTCAATCTCAAATCCATAATGGCTACAGACTTGCGAAACGATATCCAGTCCTATGCCAAATCCTCCCTCACTGCTATCCCCACGCTCAAAACGCTCAAAGACCGTTTTGAGCACCTTGGGGTTCATCCCTCTTCCACTGTCCTCTATAGAGAACTTTTCTGGACTCAGCGTGACGATGACACTGCCCTCCCTATCATTATATTTGATAGCATTGGAGAGGAGATTGTCAAAGAGTCTGATGGCATCACCTCTGTCTATCTCACGTATGACACTAGGTGCAATCTCACAAGAGAGCGTAATACCCTTGGCATCCATAAGCGAAGAGAAATAGGTCATCCGCTCCTCTAGCAACCGAGAGAGATCTACAGGTTCTACTCTCCTCTGGTACTCTTCATTGAGCTTGAGATAACTTAGATCCTCATAAATACGACTGAGGGTCTTGGAGGCGATCTCTATGCGCTGGAGCTCTTCATTTTTCTCACACTTTCCTAGGATTTCCATCATCTCAATATTGGCCAGTATCGTACTGATAGGGGTATTGAGCTCATGGGTGGTGTCTTGGACAAAGAGGTTGATTTTATGGAGAGCTTCACGCATTGGAGCGATAAAGAGCCTGCCTAAAAAATATCCCAGCACCATCACCACCAATAGCATCAGTACAGAGGCATAGAGAATGAGATGCCTAAGCTCCCGTATAGGTGTTCTGTCTAGCTGCTGCTCTACTACGAGAAATGCTGTATGTTTACGGTGTGGGGGTGGGATGACACGCACATGACGCAGTACCTCTCCTCTCATCTGAAAATGGTCATTCCACTGCACCTCTGTTGGGGCAAATGTACCAAATAGATACTGTTTATTGCCATTATAAATAGCCACTTTCATGGTTGTGATTGCCGAGATTTTTTGGATATCAGCATTACGTATGATAGGCAAAATATGATCTGCCTCACTTTTGAGAGCTCTACGGGCATTTTCTTCCATCTGATAGACTTCAAAGCGATAAAAGATTGTCGCACCTACCCCAAACAGAACCAGCGTAGAAAACAGATAAATCATCATAAAGCGATAGAGACTCCTGCGCTCACTGCGACTCATAGGATTATGCGGCATAGCGATATCCTATGCCTTTGATTGTCTCTATGCGTGCTTTGCCTAGATGTTGACGCAGTGTGTGAATATAGGTACGCAAGCTAGCAGGATTGGGCTCCTCTTCATAATCCCAGAGTACACGATAGATATTTTCATAACTAAGCACTTCATTGGGGTGTGTTAAAAAGTGTGCGAGGAGTTTCACCTCTTTACGCTTGAGGGGAACAATCATACCTAAAACAGTAAGTTTATACTCTCTAATATCAAATATTCTATCTTTATCAATATGAACCATATTATCGTGTGTCAGGAAAGATTTTTTTAGGTTCGCTTCGATACGTAGTTGTAGCTCTTTGAGTGCGAAAGGTTTACGGATATAATCATCACAACCTGCATCAAACCCACGAGTGAGATCCTCTACAGTATGCAATGAGGTGATAAAAATCGCAGGGGATTGGTTGCCCTCCTCTCGCAAATCCAAGAGGAGATCAAAACCGTTTTGATAGGGAACTTTGACATCCAACAACATCAAGTCAACCCTATTTTCATAAAGCACATCTCTGGCCTCATGCGCATCATGGGCAGAAAGTACCGCATAGCCTAGATGCTCCAAAAACTGCTTGACTGTACTATGAAGCTGGAGATCATCTTCTAACAAAAATATTTTTTTACTCAAAGACAACACCACCTCCTAATTTCTAATTTCTAATTTCTAATTTTACACACCCATAGCTTAGCCTCTGTTGCCACAACCTCTTTTACCATGGCCTTGCCCCTTGCCTTTTCCATAACCCTTCCCTTGACCTTTACTTTTTTGGTCACGTTCGCAGTCACCTTTTTTTCCTTGATTGCCACATCCGCTTTTATTGGCTTGATTCTCATAATCACAGCCACCTTGACTCTTCCCGTGTCCTTTGCCGCCGCCATTGGGGTAGGTATCATAGACATAGCTGGCGATCTTCTCTAGATCTTCTGGACTCACTGCTCCTTTAAGTGAAGGCATCACGCCAAATTTTTCTATAGAGTGTGACTCACAGGCAGCTTTTTCCTTGCTTGGATTCTGAATATAGTCTACCATAAATTTCACGGCATCTTCTTTATTTCCAAACTTCTCTTTGACATGCCTGACAGACCCCATAATGGGAGGTGCGACCATCTTGGACTCATCTTGATCATGTGATGTGGCATGGCATGCTGTGCAATTAGCCTGAAAAAGCTGCTCCCCACTCATTTCTGCAGCACCGAGTGTAGAACATCCCGCTCCGAGAAGCGTAATAACTGTTGCTATTTTTGTAATTGTTTTCATTTTGTATCCTTATGATTTAGTATCTCAAAGGGTGAATCTGCCTCTGAGATACCGAAGTATAACACCCCAATATCAACTGTATATCAACTAGAAAAAAATTATCGTTGGAGTATCAATATTTCACCAATAGTAATCACAAGATAGCCATTTTTTGATACTTCAATTTGACTTATAGCATCCATCATGTCGATTGTATTATTATTTTAGATTATCTGTCTCATTATTAACTTAACAAAAGAAAATAAAGAATACAATTGTGCACAAATACCATTTCATAAGGATTTTTTATGAAAAAAATACTTCTCGCTCTACTGTTGATCTATGCTTCGCTCACTGCTGATATCATTAAGCCATTGCCATCTGACATCACTCTCTCTCAAGCACTTAACAATGTCTGCGAAGAGAAAACCCGTACCCAACAGCTACTCAAAGACTATCTTATGATAGGGTTAAATAGTTGCTACAATAAACCTGATAAAAATCTCAAAAGACTTACAAAACTTTTTGATATACGTCTCTATGATATCAAACACTACTTTGTCCCAAAGATACAAAAACTCGGAAAACCCGATAAAGCTCAAATGATCGAAGATGCCATCACCTTATGGGAAAAAGACAAAATAATTCTCGCCAACACACCTACCAAAAAAGGAGCAATCACACTCAAGAAAGATTTCAAAACCATACTTGGCAAACTAAAAGCCGTACGTGTACTCCTCAAGAAAAGTTTTGTTATCGTTAAAAAAACAGGTGCACTCTGTATCGAACCTCTCAAAATGTCTAATCTCTACATCGTGAAAACATGGAAAATTAATAACCCTACATACAAAGTACAAATGGAAAATTCCATCCAAAAGGTCCATGGACTGTTTAAGCAGCTCAGTGGTTATGAACATAATGACAAATTTACTCTTATCCAGATCGAAAAAGCAGAAAAAGCATTTATGTATTTTGAATTTATGTATGACCATGAAAGTACATTTATTCCCAGTTTGATCTATAAAAAATCTGATCACATTTTTGATACGATTCGAGCACTCAAGGGAATGTATATCACCAATGCAAAAAAATAACCCTACTACACAATAACTTTATCATCTTTTGGCTACAATATGCTCTCCAATTCCCTACCTAGTGGGGGGCATGTGACCCTGGTGGGCACCCCGGGCTTCAAACCCGCGTGTCTGGGCGGTTGACCGTCTAGAGGGAGGTTCGATTCCTCCGCCTTCTCGCCAACACAAATAGTATTGCATGGTTTGGATTAAGCAGACTCTAGATACTTCTCCACCAACGCTTTTGCAGTATCCCCATCTTTTTTACGCATTTTAACGATCTCTATGCCGTTTAGCTCAAGTGCCTCTTTCATATTGGGACCAATGGCCCGCACCAGGATACTCTGGTATCCTCAGATATAATACCGCTGCCTGCTAGTGTGCCATTGCAGTCTAGTACCACATGGGCGATCTCCAGATCGGCATAGTTTGGAATAGATATGGTTTGCATCTGCCTATCTCACTATCAGTGCTTTTTCCTGCAACGGTAGCACCTCTCCGATAATAGTGGTGTATGCATACCCTTCGGCGATCAATACCTCTCTCAGTTTAGGGGCATCTGTCGCCGAGACTGCCATGAGCAGCCCCCCACTGGTCTGCGCATCATAAAAGAGGATATCATCCCCCTGCTCCACCTCAAAGGCAGTCATTGGCTCCAGATAGGCCTGGTTGGCATAGGAGCCGCCCGGTACGATACACTCTCTTGCCAGCGGCAATGCCTCAGGCACAAAGGGCAGTGCATCATAGTCAAACTGCATAGTGTACCTACCTCCACTCATCTCATAGGCATGGCCAGCTAGTCCAAATCCAGTGATATCCGTACAAGCACTCACATCAAACTGCCGCATTGTGAGCGATGCTTTTTGGTTGAGTTGTGCAAGAATAGCTGCAACTCTGGAGATAGCAGATTTCTCTAGCTTGTCCGCTTTGATTGCAGTAGTGAGTACTCCCATCCCCAATGGCTTGGTGAGCAGAAGCACATCTCCCTCTCTCGGAGTGTTGTTGCGATAGATACGCTTTGGGTGTACAAACCCACTTACACTGAGCCCATAAAGCATCTCAGGGGTCTCGATAGTATGGCCACCAGCGATCACACCACCACACTCAGCGATCTTGGACTGACCCCCTGCAAGGATCTCTCCGAGCACCTCTTTGGGGTGATTTGTACCATCAAACCCCATGATATTCATCGCTGTCACCACATCCGCCCCCATGGCAAAGATATCACTCAGAGAATTCGCCGCTGCGATCTGT